>CAZYGP010000029.1:8876-14025 GCA_964647265.1 uncultured Acidimicrobiaceae bacterium
TCCATGGTGGAGCGCACCTCGGCGAGCTCGGCGGGGCCGCACACGACCTCCCACTGGCCATCGCCACCGGTGATGTCGTCGGCACCGCCCTCGAGGGCCGCCATCATCACGGCGTCCTCATCACCTGACGCGAGGATGTAGCCCTTGTGCTCGAAGAGGTACCCGACGGACCCCGGCTCACCGAGGTTGCCGCCGTTCTTGTTGAATGCGGCACGGACATCGCTCGCTGCCCGGTTCCGGTTGTCGGTGAGGATTTGGACGTACAGGGCGACGCCCCCTGGCGCGTATCCCTCGTAGAACGTCTCGGTGTAGCTGACACCGTCGATGTCGCCTGATCCGCGGGCGATCGCCCTGTCGATGTTGTCCTTGGGGACCGAGTTGTCCTTGGCCTTCTGCACTGCGGTTGCGAGCGTTGGATTGGCGGACAGGTCACCCCCACCGTTCCTCGCCGCAGACTCGATCGCCTTGATCAGCTTCGCGAACAACTGCCCGCGCTTCGCGTCCTGGCGTCCCTTCCGATGCTTGATGTTCGCCCACTTCGAGTGACCCGCCATCAGTGCTCCTCGTCGCCGACCAGGTCGATGAGCATCTGATGCAGCCTCGTGTCGCCTGTCAGCTCAGGGTGGAACGATGCTGCAAGGATGCGGCCCTGGCGCACGAGAACGGGGTGCAGCTCACCGTGGGGATCGACGACGGTCGCGAGCACCTCGACGTCCGATCCCACCTTTTCGATCCATGGCGCACGGATGAACACGGCGTGCATCGGTTCATCGAACCCTGCCACGTCGAGATCGGCCTCGAACGAGTCGACCTGCCGTCCGAACGCATTCCGTTGAACCGTTGCGTCGAGCACACCGAGTTGGGGCTGGTCATGTTCGACGGTCGTTGCGGCGAGGAGGATCATGCCGGCACAGGTTCCGAGCATCGGCGTGCCGGCGCGTGCGCGGGCACGAATGGGTTCGAGGAGCCCATAGAGCTCGGCGAGCCTGCCGATCGTCGTCGACTCACCTCCGGGGAGCACGAGCGCCTCGACCGTCTCGAGGTCCTCGGGCGTTCGGACCTCGATCGCCTCGGCACCCAGGTTCTCGACCATCGCCACGTGTTCCCGGAAGTCCCCCTGCAGGGACAGAACGCCGACCCTCATGAGCCGCGCAGCTGCATCAGCTCGCTGTCCGGAAGGGAATCGATGTTGATACCGACCATTGCCTCGCCGAGGTTCCTCGAGACCTTTGCGATCTTCTCAGGGTCGTTGTGGAACGTCGTGGCCTCGACGATGGCAGCTGCTCGCACGGAGGGATCCCCGGACTTGAAGATCCCCGAGCCGACGAAGACGCCGTCGCATCCGAGCTGCATCATCAGGGCGGCATCCGACGGGGTCGCGATGCCCCCGGCGGCGAAGTTGACGACGGGAAGCACACCGGTCGCGGCGACCTCCTTGACGAGGTCGTAGGGTGCACGGAGCTCCTTGGCGGCGTTCATGATCTCGTCGGGCCCGAGGGTCGACAACCAGCGCATCTGGGAGTTCATCCTGCGCATGTGCTTGACGGCCTCGATGACGTTCCCGGTTCCGGGCTCCCCCTTGGTCCTGATCATCGCGGCACCCTCGCCGATGCGGCGCAGTGCCTCGCCGAGATCCTTCGCCCCGCACACGAACGGCACGGTGAACGAGTGCTTGTCGATGTGGTGCTCGTCGACTGGCGAGAGCACCTCGGATTCGTCGATGTAGTCGACTCCGAGGCTCTCGAGGACGCGTGCCTCGACGAAGTGGCCTATCCGGGACTTGGCCATGACAGGGATGGACACGGCATTGAGGATCTCCTCCACCCGAGCCGGATCCGCCATCCGTGCAACTCCGCCATGGGCGCGGATGTCCGCGGGCACCCGTTCGAGCGCCATGACAGCGCACGCGCCGGCATCCTCGGCGAGTTTCGCCTGATCAGCCGACACCACATCCATGATGACCCCGCCCTTGAGCATCTGGGCGAGGCCTCGCTTGACGGTGTCTGTGCCGTGTTGGGGGTCCGGAGCTGACATCTGGGGTTCCTTCGTCGGTGGCTACCAAGTCTATCGACGACGAGCGGCAGCCTATCGATGAAAGGCGATCGCATCCGCATAGGCGTTCAGGTACGACCGTCCGACCGCCTCCATGTCGTAGATGCGGGCCCTGTCCATGGCTGTGCTGGCCTTCGATGAGCGTCGCTGCTCGTCGTCGAGCAGCGACACGATGCGCTCGGCGAGGCCATCTGAGTCCCCCACCTCGACGAGTTCACCTGCGCCACCGAGCACGCTGATGAAGGCTGGGAGTGCGGTCGCAACGACTGCACAGCCTGAAGCCATCGCCTCGACGATGACGATTCCGAAGGACTCGCCACCGGTGTTGGGGGCAACGGCGATGCCGCTCGACGCGAGCACCGAGACCTTCGTCTCCTCCGATACGCGGCCCAGGAAGTCCACCCCTGCCATCTCGGTGTCCCGTGAGGCTCCGACAACGCGCAGGTGGGCACTCGGATGCTGTTCGCGAACCCGGGGCCAGGCCCGAAGCAACACCGAGAGCCCCTTGCGCTTGTCGTCCCTCCCGAGGAACACCACGGAGGAGGGTTCCTTCGCCGACGGGCCGAACCTGGCGAGGTCGAGGCCGTTCGGGATGATCCTCACGCTCGGGAGCACACCGACCGACGAACGTGCGACCTCCGACACGGCGGTGACGACATCGAGGCGGCTCGCCAACGACCGTGTGATGACGCGCCCAGACGCAAGGAGACGGCGAGCCCACGATGGTGCGTCCGCGTGGAAGGTGCCAACCGTGGGAGCGGATCCTGTCAGTGTGGCCGCAAGGGAAACGGCAGGCATGAAGGGCTCATGCACGTGCACGACGTCGGCGCCGTCGACAGCTTTCCTGACTCTCGTGACGACGCGCGGGTCGACGGAGATGGGGGCAGCGCTTCGGTTCGCCGGAATCGTCACCGTTGCACCGACGAGCACCGCCGCCTCGGGACCATCCCTCCCCGGGCCCACCACGACAGGGTCGTGCCCTTCGTGAGCGAGCCAACGCGCCAGCATCGCAACCTGGTCCTGGACGCCCCCGGGCTTGCCGAGGTCGTACGGGCACACGAGAGCGACTCTCATGCTGGTTCCGCGTCAGGGGCGAACTGCCGGTCCGACGGCCAGTTCGGTTGGAAGAGATGCCACTGGGATGGGGCTTCGCGGATGATGTCCTCGAGCACGGTTGCGAACGCCTGCACACCGAGGGCAACCCGATCCTCACGGGTTTCGGCAGCCGGGAGCTCCACCGAGTCGTGGACGACGATCCGATAACCGCGACCCTCATTGAAGTAGACACCGACGGGAATGAGATCCGCACCCGTGAGGTCGGCGAGCGACACGGCGCCCGCAGGCATTGTCGTTCGCTCGCCGAAGAAGTCGACTTCGACGCCTCGTCCTGTCACATCGCGATCCGCCACCAGCGCGATCGCCCCACCGTCCTTGAGGATCGAGATCAGCTTCCTCGTTCGTCGAGGATCCGACGTGAGGATGATCTCGATGCCGAACTTGTTCCGGACGTCGATGAACCAGTCGGTGATCCGTTGGTTGGACAGATGCTCGGCGACGGCAACGACGGGGGACCCGATGTCCTCGGCGACGAGGCCTGCAACCTCCCAGTTCCCGATGTGGGGCAGTGCGAAGATCCTGCCGTTGCCGTTGCGCATGGACGCGAAGATGGGGTCGAAGTGGACACGCTCCACGGTCGCGGTGATCCTCGATCTGCGTCGCGGCCTGAACCAGAAGGTCTCCGCCCAGTACCGCCCGTAGGATCGGTACATGCCGTGCACCGCCTCATCCACCTCCCCTGGCGTCGCATCGGGTCCGAGTACCCGCCGCATGTGCGATCGGACGAGCGGATACCGTCCCTTCCTCCGCCGTGCGAAGAACCCTCCCGTGAACTCGCCGAGGTGCCGGACCCATGGCTCGGGGAAGAGGCCGAAGACCCCGGCCGCTACGCGGAAGGGGATGTACTCGAGGAGGTCCTTCACGGCGCGAGCTGCTGCCACGTCCTCCGGACGCGTTGCACCACGGTGAATCCGGTCAGGATCACGAACACCCACAGCAACGGCTCCAGGATCGGCGCGCCGAGCCCGGCGACCATGGTCCCAACGAGGATGAGGATCATGCGTTCGGCCCGGCCCATCCATCCCCCTTTGCCTTCGAGGCCGGCGATCTCGGCCTTCGCCCGAACATAGGGCACGAGAAGCGAGAACGCGAGGGCGACGATGCACAGCACGAGGAGGCGCGGCTCCTCCCGCAGGTACACAGACAGGCCGACCCATACGGCGATCTCGCCGAAGCGGTCCGACATCGTGTCGAGGAAGGCGCCCCGTTCCGAGGCCGTGCCGAGCCTCCGGGCGAGCGGGCCGTCGAAGGCGTCGAGGGCAACCCCGATCGCTGCGATGAACGCACCGGAGAACAGGTAACCCATCGCGATGAGCACCGCGCCGCCGATGGTGACGAGCAGTCCGACGACGGTCACAACGGCAGGGGTCGCACCGATCCTGGCGAGTCCCGCCGCAATGGGTTCGAGGATCGGGGCGGCCTTCTTGCGACCCTTGAGATCGATCACAGGTTGTTCCTCACCGGCGCAAAGGTAGCACAGGCTTGGGCGCCTCCACCTCCCGACTAGTATCCCTGGCATCGAACGGAGCGCTTCTTTGGCGGAACCGACTCCACCTGAGGAAAGGGCCAGCACTGATGAGTGAACGGACAGCGAAACTGGACCTGGGATCTGATCCAGTTGAGCTCGATGTCCACGAATCGACGCTCGGCCTTCCGGGCATCGACATCCTCAAGCTCCGTCAGTCCACTGGCCACGTGACCTTCGACCCCGGATTCGGAAACACGGCCGCTGCCCGATCGACGATCACGTATGTCAACGGCTCTGAAGGTGTCCTGCTCTACCGCGGATACCGGATCGAGGACCTCGCCCGATCGTGTTCCTTCCTCGAGGTCGCGTACCTCCTCATCTACGGGAAGCTCCCGAACGCCGCGGAGTTGGAGCAGTGGGAGTACGACATCACGCACCACGCCCTCCTCAACGAGGAGATGCGTTCGTTCTTCGACGCATTCCCGAGGCGGGCGCATCCGATGGCGGTGCTGT
>CAZYGP010000030.1:0-13494 GCA_964647265.1 uncultured Acidimicrobiaceae bacterium
CCCCGTGCTGTACTTCTACTTCCCGCTTCCGGCGCTCGCGACGGTGGGCCTCGACATGGTCCTGCCGTACGGTGTCGCGTTCAAGCTCGTGACGATCGCCGGACTCGTCGCACTGCCGACCTGCTCATACCTCTTCGTGCGGTTCCTCGGATTCACGAGGATCGTCGCCGTCGTCGCCGGCGTTGCAGGATCGCTCTTCGTCTTCATGGAGAGCTACTCGATCTTCGGTGCGAACATCAAGTCGACCCTTGCGGGCGAGTTCGCGTTTTCGTGGTCGTTCGCGCTGTCCCTCGTGTACATCGGCCTTTCGGTGCGCAACTACCGCCGTGGGACCCGTTTTGACCCCTGGGCGGGCATCGTCTTGGCCTTCACGGCCCTCGCCCACATCATCACGACGATCGTCGCAGTCGTGGCGGTGCTGCCGCTCGTGCTGGCTCCGCTCGTCTCGCTCGTCGGCAGCCGCGACCGTGAGCGCTTCGCTCGCTCGCGCGATGGCGCACTCGGCGTCGGTGCGTCGTGGATCGTCGGTTTCGCCCTGTCTGCATTCTGGTCGCTGGCGCTGGGCGTTCGCGTCCTCGAGGGAATGACGACGGACATGGGGTGGTCGCCTGTGCGCACCGTGGTCGGCAATTACCAGAATCCCGGTTCTCCGATCCCCGGTGAACTCGTACCGGTGCTTGCGGTGGCTGTGATCGGCATCCTGTGGACGCTGTTGCGGAGGGACCGGATACTGATCGCCCTCTGGCTGACGCTCTTCCCACTCGCAGGCTATTTCCTCATCGCCCACTTCGAGTTCACGATCCTCTACAACGCCCGGTTGCTGCCGTATTGGTTCTATGGCGTCCATGTCTTTGCAGGGTTGGCGATCGGTCTCGGGGTGGTCGCCATCGGAAGGCGCTTCGCTGATCGACGGCGTGCAACGCTCATCGCAACCTCGACAGCCGTCGTCCTCCTCGTCGGATCGGCCGCCCTGTCCATGCATGACCTCCCGGGCTGGGTGAAGTGGAACTTCGAGGGGTATGAGGGCAAGCAGACCTGGGGTGAGTACGAGAACCTCCTCAAGACGGTGGATGCGCTTCCGGACGGCCGTGTGATGTGGGAGGTCAACTCCGAACAGAACGCATACGGAACGCCGATGGCGCTGATGCTGCTGCCGTTCTGGACAGACAGCCACCCGTCGATGGAAGGGGTCTTCTTCGAGAGCTCCCTCACGACGCCGTTCCACTTCCTCAACGCGTCCGAGGTCAGCCATCGTCCGTCGAATCCCGTCCGCGGCCTGTCGTACCGGTCGATGGACTTCGCCAGGGCGGAGAAGCACCTACCCGTCTACGACATCGAGTACTACATCTCGTTCACTCCCGAGGCCCGGGACGCGGCTACCGCCCACGGGTTCGAGGTCCTCGCGGAGCCCTCGCCATGGACGGTGTTCGCCGCGCCGGAGGCCGAACGCATCGAGGTTGCGACGTTCGAGCCGGTGGTGTGGGCCGGCGAGGGAGAGTTCGTCGACGCCGCGCTCGAGTGGTACGACGACGTCGAGAACCTCGACAAGTGGCTGGTCGAGGATGGTCCCGACGAGTGGCGCCGTGTGACGGAGGTCGGTCAGCGCCTCGTTGAGCCCCGTCCCTATCCGACGACGGGCACTGCCGTCGTGACCGGTTTCGGCGACCACTCCGTCTCGTTCGCGACCGATGCGGTCGGCGTACCGCATCTCGTGAAGGTCTCCTACTTCCCCAACTGGCAGGTCGAAGGTGCCGAGGGCGTGTATCGCGTTGCGCCATCGCTGATGCTCGTGATCCCCACCGATTCCGAGGTTTCGCTTCAGTTCGGGATCACGTGGGTCGAAGTCGTTGGTGCAGCCCTCACGGTGACGGCTGTGCTCGGACTGAGCGCGTACGCGATCGTCCGGCAACGAAGACGACGAAGAGCCACCGCGTGAAGCGCTACCTCCAGACGTTCGCCAATCGGGCGACGGCGGTCCAAGCGGTGAAGGTGGCGCTCGTCGGCATTGCGAACACCGTGGTCTCGATCTCCCTGTTCAACATCTTCCTCGCGTTCGGTCTCTCGTGGTTCGCCTCCGTGTCGACGGCATTCGCCCTCACGACCTTCATGTCGTACGTCGTCAATCGGCGCTGGACCTTCGACCTCACAGACGGCCGGGTCTCGACCTCCGAGACGGCCTCGTTCTTCGCCGTGAATGGATTCGCCTATGTCGCCACCATCGGGATCGTGTGGCTCGCCGAGGCGCTCTTCGGCCCTCTCGGCAGGCTCGGGTACAACGCGGCACTGCTCTGCGCGGCCGGCCTGCTCATATTGCCGAAACTCGCCGGGTACCGCGACGTTGTCTTCTCTCGCGCACTCGGGGAGCGCGCTGCGAGATCGACTCCCGCCCCCGCTCCCGTCGACGGTTGACGCGAATCAGGCGTCTGAGCGGGTGCGAGCCTGCGCACGACGCCACCGGCTCACGCGGTACAGGTCGCGCACCGCTGCCGCACCGGTCGACACCTTGACCGTCGAGGCGAAGTCGTAGTTGAGGATCACGGGTGCCTCGACGATCGTCGCGCCGCGGTCGTTAAGACGGCACAGCAGCTCGAGGTCGAACGCGAACCCCTCCGAGTCGCACTCGCGTGCGACGTCGGCCATCTCGGTTCGGCGGAATGCCTTGAGGCCGGTCTGCGTGTCCCCGAGGTCGAGGCCAACGAGAACCCTGGTGAGCAGTCTGAAGGCGCGCGACAGCACACGGCGCGACCACGGGTAGTCAACGACCGATTCCGGATGGACCTTGGAACCCACGACGACATCGGCGTCTCCAGCATCGAGGAGGTCGAGGTACCGGGGGAGCACCGAGGGGTCGAGATCGAGATCGCCATCGATGAAGACCACGAACGGGTTGCGGGTCTGCTCCACGCCCAACGCCAACGCGTGGCCCTTTCCGCGGTTCGGCATGTACTCGATCACGGTCACGTGGGGGGCCCCGACGCTGCGGGCCCTGGCAGCCGTGTCGTCGGTACTGCCGTCGGATACGACGAGGACCTCATAGGCGCGACCCGTAGCCTCGAGGACTCGAACGAGGCGACGAAGCGCCTCGGCGATGCCGGAGGCCTCCTGGTACGCAGGGATGATCACCGAAACCGCGGTGAGGTCGTTGTTCGTGGGGGACACAGGCCGGGAGTGTAGGGATGGCGCCGGATACGGGCCGTGGCTCCTGAAGGGTTCGTGGGGCGCGTAGACTCGCCGGTCATGGACCTCTCCAACATCATCAAGGCATACGACGTGCGCGGGATCGTCCCCGACGAATTCGACGAGGACATTGCGCAGCGGATCGGGGCGGCGTTCGCAGAGTTCGTGGACGCCGACGAGGTGATCGTCGGCCACGATTGTCGGCTGTCATCCCCATCGATCCGCGAAGCGCTCATCGACGGCATCACGGGGCAGGGGGTCGACGTGCGGTTGATCGGCGAGATCCCCACGGATCTCCTGTACTACGCGTCCGGCGCCCTGTCGCTTCCCGGCGTGGTCATCACCGCGTCGCACAATCCGCCCCAATACAACGGATTGAAGTTCTGCCAACCCGCTGCTGCGCCGATCGGCCAGGACACGGGCCTGTTGGAGATCCGGGCCATGGCCGAGCGCGGGGTGACGCCGTCGGCGACCAGGGGAACGGTTCGCACGGAGGACCTGAAGCCCGGATACGTCGACCATGTGATCTCCGTCACCGGAGCCGACGGCATCTCGGGAAAGACAGTTGCCGCCGATGGCGGGAACGGCATGGCAGGTGCGGTGCTTCCGCAGGTGTTCGAGAGGTTCGACGCGGAGCTGATCCCGCTGTACATGGAGCCTGATGGCACCTTCCCGAACCACCCCGCCGATCCGCTCCGACCCGAGAACCTCGTCGACCTCCTGGCCCTTGTGGTCGATCGGCGACCCGACATCGGTGTGGCATTCGACGGTGACGCTGATCGGGCCTTCTTCGTCGATGACAAGGCCGTCGCCCTTCCCGGCAGCACCACCACCGCGATCATCGCTGACTGGTTCCTCGCACGGCACCCCGGCAGCGCCATCGTCCACAACCTGATCTGTTCCCGAGCGGTCCCCGAGACCGTCGAGGCCGCCGGTGGCCTCGCCGTGCGCACGAAGGTCGGGCACTCGTACATCAAACAGGTCATGGCCGAGACGGGGGCCATCTTCGGAGGGGAGCACTCCGGCCACTACTACTTCCGGGACAACTTCCGCGCCGACAGCGGAATCATGGCCATGCTCGTCCTCCTGAGGGTCCTCACGGATGCGGACGTGCCGCTGTCGGAGCTCCGAACGCGATACGAGCCATACGCACAGTCGGGCGAGATCAACTTCACGGTTCGCGACAAGGTTGCGGCGGACAACGCGGTCGAGCGTGCATTCGCATCGCACGGGTCGGATCGTATGGACGGTCTCACCGTGGATCTCGGGGACCGCTGGTTCAATCTCCGTCCCTCGAACACCGAACCGGTCCTTCGCCTGAACGTCGAGGGTCCCGACGACGAGGCCGTCGATGAACTCGTCGCAACGGTGTCCGCGATCATCAGGGAGTCGTGATGACGGAGCCCGGGTCACTGATACCGGCCGACCTCCTGGCGATCATGCAGTGCCCAGCCTGCGAAGGCACCCTGCACGAACGCCCCGAACCGCCTGCCCTCGTGTGTTCCGGATGCGGTCGCGGGTATCGGGTCGTCGACGGCATCCCGATCATGCTGCTCTCCGAGGCGGAGGCACCGAACCCAGGGGGCTAGCGCCGCGACCCGTCCCCTGTGGCGATCACGGGTCGAGTGATCAGACGTCGAACCCGAGGCCCAGATCGAGATCCTCGATGGGTGTGACCTGCGACGCCGGCGGAGCGCTGATCGAGACGGGTTGGTTCAGATCGTACATGTCGTAGCGGATCGTCATCGTCTCGAAGGATTCACCGGAGGGTGCTTCGATCGAGGTTCCGTCGAGTTCGAGGAGCAGACGAACGAGGTGCCCCTCATCGGAGATCCAGAGATCCATCGGCACGATGCCGACGGCGAAGATACCCGACGCCTCGAGGTCCGCCCGTTCCTCGGCCGAAAGGTCTGCGGCGAGCTTCTCGGTGTCGAAGGTGACCCGGTAATGCGTGGCATCCGTGCCGTTGACACCCTCGCGACCGAGGTCCTCGACCGTCGCCTCTGCTCCGTCGTAGGCACCAACGACGTCCTTCGGATGTGACGGAACGGTCGCGAATCCCGACGTGAACTCGCCCGTGTCCTCTGCGGGAGCCGAGACCCACTCCGTGGGTGCTCCGAAGATCTGGAAGAGGGGCATCTTCATGTAGACGCGGTCGCCGACCTGCCGGAACTCCATCGGACCGATGAACGCCTCCGCAAACCCGGCGAACGGATCGTCGGGATCCGAATCCATCGCCCCTGCCATCGACGACAGGTCGATCACGAACGCGCTCGTGCCTGCGACGGTGTCGAAGGAAGTCGAGAACACGAGCGCGCCGTCGCTCGGGCTCCCGAGTCCGGCGTCGATCCCCGTCAGCGTGACCGAGCCCTCGATTCGTGCGGAGCGGATCCCGGTGGCGCCTACGATCCTCGACATGAGCTCATCGAGCGTCGCCGTACCCGACAGGCCACCTGCCGATGTCGCGGACTCGTCGACGCCGGTGGTCGCGGTTGTCTCCTCCGAGGACGGAACCACAGTGGTGGTCGTCCCGTAGTCGGAGCTTCCATCATCTGCGCATGCAGACATCACCATCACCAGTGCACACGAGATGACGGTGAGGGACTTCTTCACTCTCGCTCCCAGGGACTGACCTTGCGACTGATTCGGCATGTGTTCATCGGCAGGTTCGTCGCATCGATTGAACCCCTTCTCGGAGGCTCTCGGGACAAGGGATGACTTCCCCAGCCCGCCTGTTCAGGCGCGCTCGTAGTCATCGGCGAGCCGTACGACGTCATCGAGCTGTGGGGTCGAAACCTCGATCAGGTCGACAGGTGAATCCGATGGTGCCTCGAACCGGTGCACCATTCCTGCCGGGATGTCACAAGATTCGCCTTCGGCGAGCTCGACGACGCGCTGATGCTCGTCGGCACCGAGCGTGAGGAGGAGACGTCCTTTGACCACGAGGATCGATTCGTGCTTGTGGTCGTGGTACTGGAGGCTCAGCCTGTGCCCGGGCTCGATGTGGATCACTTTGCCCGCATAGTGCGCGGTGTGCGACCACAGCAGCTCGTGTCCCCACGGTTTGTCAGTTCGCGATGCCATCGTCGCAGCGTAATGCCATGGCGCTGCGGTTCGATCAGGTGGATGGAGGTGCGGGCATGCCTAGCATCGGAGGCTCCGGACAAGGACTCCACATTGAACCATGACATCGCGCACATCGGCCTCTCCGAGCAAGGTCACCTCCGCGTCGAGTGGGCGGCACGCAGGATGCCGGTCCTCGCCGCGATCCGCGAGCGTTTCGAGCGTGACAAGCCGCTTGCGGGATACCGCATCGGCGCCTGCATGCACGTCACCAGTGAGACGGCCAACCTCATGCTGACGCTCGTCGCGGGCGGTGCCCAGGTCGCGCTCTGCGCGTCGAATCCCTTGTCGACGCAGGACGACGTCGCCGCCGCACTGGTGGATGCAGGTATCCCCGTGTTCGCCGTTCGTGGTGAGGATGCGACGAGCTTCTACGAGCACATCAATGCGGTCCTCGACACGGATCCCCACCTCATCTTCGACGACGGGGCCGACATGACGACGGTGCTCCACCGCGAGCGGGTCGACCAGGCGATCGTCGCAGGCATGGAGGAGACCACGACCGGCGTCATCCGACTCAAGGCGATGGCCGACGACGGCGTGCTGCGGTTCCCTGTCGTCGCCGTCAACGACTCGGATACGAAGCACCTGTTCGACAATCGACACGGCACCGGGCAGTCGTCCCTCGACGGGATCCTGAGAGCGACGAACATCCTCTTCGCAGGCCGTCGGGTCGTGGTTGCGGGATTCGGGGACTGTGGTTGGGGAATCGCAACCAGGGCAAAGGGACTCGGAGCCGACGTCATCGTCGTCGAGAGCGATCCCGTGCGCGCCGTTGCCGCGGCGATGGAGGGCCATCGCGTCCTTTCGAGCCATGAGGCGGCGCAGGTCGGTGACGTGTTCATCACGGCGACGGGCAACATCCACGTGTTCCGGGCCGAGCACTTCGTGACGATGCCCGACAACGCGATCTTGGCGAACGCTGGGCACTTCGACGTCGAACTCGACCTGGTAGCGCTCGACTCGTTGGCCGTGTCGCGACGCATCATCCGGGACAACCTGGAGGAGTTCACGCTCCCGAGCGGGAACCGGATACTCGTCGTCGCAGAGGGTCGCCTCGTCAACCTCGGCGCGGCGGAAGGTCATCCCGCCGACGTCATGGACATGTCCTTCTCGGACCAGGCGATTGCAGCCGAGTGGATCGTCCAGAACGCCGATGAGCTCGAGGCGAAGGTGTACCGCCTCCCAGACGCCCTCGACGCCGAGGTCGCGAGGCTCAAGCTCGCGGCCCTCGGAGGATCGCTCGAGATCCTCACCGACGAGCAGGAGAGCTATCTGGCGTCGTGGGAGCACGGGACGTGAGCGCCAACGTGTGACAACCGGGGACGTTGGGCCTCCGCCGTGTCGGTCCTGATCGATACCGTGGTCCCATGGTGTGCCCCGCTTGCTCGATGCCGTCACGTGGGCTCTGCCCGACGTGCGAAAGATCGCTCAGACCTGCTGTCGCGCGGACAATCGGCGGGGTCGAGGCGCTCTCGGCATACGCCCACGTCGGTGCGGCGGTCCGGCTCGTCCACAACCTCAAGTATCGACGATGCCTTGCATCGGGACTCCTCCTGGCCGACGCCATGGCAGTGCTCGCGCCGCCGGAGGTGACCTGTGTCGTTCCGGTTCCGAGGTCACTCGCGCGGACGATCCGGTACGGCATCGATCCCTCGAATGTGCTCGCGGTCGAGTTGGCACGACGATGGTCGGTCCCCATCGTCCATGCCGTGTCGGCACCACCCTGGTGGCGCCGGCGTGCCGGGATGGACCGTGCGCGTCGGGGGAGGGTTGGGTTCCGTCTCAGGGCACCGATTCCGTTCGGCGCAGTGCTCGTCGATGACGTGCTGACGTCGGGTTCCACCGTCGCCAGTGTCATGGCCCTCGTCCCCCACACCAGGTTGTCCGTCGTCTCGGGGACGTCCGCGGGTACTATGGGGACGAGGGCGGGAATCGATCCCGTACCGGGAGGTGACGTGTCGAGCGACCGACCAGCTGCTGCTCAGCACCTGGGGATCTCCCCCGTCGTGCGCTCGATCTCGTCCCGAACCCCGACGCCGCATCGTGGTGATGTGGCGCGTCATGTCCACGGAAGGAGGACGGGTGACCGTTCGCGTCCACGGTAGGAACATGCAGGTGCCCGAGGAGATCCGCTCGTTCGCCGAAGAGCGATTCGCCCATGCGGGGCGCATCTTCGACGACGGCGGCGCGGTCGATGTCGAGTTCTCGGAACGGAACAACCCACGCATCGACGACCGGTTCGCCGTCGAGATCACATCGACCGTCGCAGGGCACATCGTGCGAATCGAGGCAGACGCGCCCGATGAGAAGTCCGCACTCGACGTCGCGGCCGACCGTTACGAGCGCCAGCTCCGGCGTCTGAAGGAACGCCTCATCCAGCGGAACCGGGGGGCGAACAAAGGTCTCAACCACGCCGAGGGACCCTCCGATGTAGATGAGGACCGTGGCGCAGGGATCGTCCGAACCAAGAGGTTCACGATGAAACCGATGACCGCTGAGGAAGCTGTACTGCAGATGGAGATGCTCGGACACGACTTCTTCTTCTTCCTCAACGCAGACTCGGATACACACTGTGTGGTGTATCACCGGCACGACGGCGACGTAGGACTTATCGAACCGGAGTGAGCCGGAGCGGACATGAAGAGACTGCTGGTTGTCGACGATGTGCCCCTGTTCAGGGCGGGCCTCACGGCCGCTCTCAGGGGCGCCGGGTACCTGGTCGTCGGTGAGGCGGCCGACG
Organism: uncultured Acidimicrobiaceae bacterium; assembly: GCA_964647265.1. Taxonomy (GTDB): domain Bacteria; phylum Actinomycetota; class Acidimicrobiia; order Spongiisociales; family UBA5794; genus SZUA-442. The sequence continues at coordinate 9,044 of CAZYGP010000030.1, forward strand.
GGGAAGGTGCCGTTGCCCTCGCCGAAACCGAGCAGCCCGACATCATCCTCCTCGACGTCCTCATGCCCGGTGTTTCGGGAATCGACGTGCTGGAGAAGATCCGCGCAGTGTCCCCGACGTCGGCGGTCGTGCTCCTCACCGGAAGTGAGTCCGAGGAGGACATGGTCGCCTCGATCAGGGGCGGTGCGCGCGGTTACATCCTCAAGGACATGCCATTCGACGAGCTGGTCCGATCCATCGACAACATCTCGCGCGGCGGTGCGGCGATATCCGCTGGCATGGCTGGCAAGCTCTTCGATGTCACCCGCCAGTTGCTCCGCCACCACGAACTCGTCGGGGCGCGCAAGCCGAGCCTCACAGGCCGCGAGATCGAGGTGCTCGATCTCGTCGCAGACGGAAAGACCAGTCGGGACATCGGCGATCTCCTGTACATCTCCGAGAACACGGTCAAGAACCACATCCGCAACATCCTGGACAAACTCGGCCTCCACTCGCGAAATGAGGCGGTGCTCTACGCCATTCGGGAGAACCTCATCCGGATGCCCTAGCGCCAGGGACAGGGGCACCAGCAGGGTTCACAACCATGGGTCCGTCGTAGTATCAATGACCTATGTCGATCTTCCAGAAAGCCCTCCGTTTCGGTGAGGGCAAACGCCTCAAAGAACTCGAAGCCGTCGTCACACGCGTCAATGCGCTCGAGGCCGAGCTCGAAGCGATGTCCGACGAGGAGCTGGCAGCGAGGACGCCCTGGTTCCGTGAGCGCCTTGCTGCCGGTGAGACCCTCAGCGATATCGAGGCGGAGGCCTTCGCAACGGTTCGTGAGGCCGCGAAGCGAGTGCTCGGACAGCGACACTACGACGTCCAGATCATCGGTGCCGCGACGCTGCATAGGGGCCTCATTGCGGAGATGAAGACGGGCGAGGGCAAGACGCTGGTCGCGACCATGCCCGCATACCTGAACGCCCTTGCAGGAACCGGCGTACACCTCGTCACCGTCAATGACTACCTCGCGAGCCGCGATGCGGAGTGGATGGGGAGCATCCACCGGTTCCTCGGCCTCCAGGTCGGGCTCATCCAGGCGTGGATGTCACCCGAGGAACGCAGACCGCAGTACGCCGCTGACATCACCCACGGAACGAACAACGAGTTCGGCTTCGATTACCTGCGCGACAACATGACGATGACGCCCGAGCACATGGTCCAGAGGGGGCATGCCTTCGCGATCGTCGACGAGGTCGATTCGATCCTCATCGACGAGGCGCGCACGCCGCTGATCATCTCCGGGCGCGTCGGGGAGACCGGTAAGTGGTACAGCGAGTTCGCTCGCATCGCTTCGCGCCTGCGGGTCGACGAGCACTACGAGGTCGATGAGAAGAAGCGCCAGGTGGTGACCACGGAATCCGGTGTGACCCGGGTCGAGGAACTCCTCGGCGTCGAGAACCTGTACGACCACGCGAACGTCGACTTCATCCATCACCTCGACGTCGCGCTCAAGGCGAAGACCCTCTACCAGAAGGACGTCGACTATCTGATCCGCAACGGGCAGGTGATGATCGTGGACGAGTTCACCGGCAGGGTCCTCGAGGGCAGGCGTTACTCGGAGGGACTGCACCAGGCGATCGAGGCGAAAGAGGGCGTCGCGATCAAGGAGGAGAACCAAACACTCGCCACGATCACGCTGCAGAACTACTTCCGGATGTACGACAAGCTCGCAGGCATGACCGGTACTGCCATCACCGAGGAGGGCGAGTTCGTCGAGATCTACGGCCTCGAGGTCGTCGTGATCCCGACCAACGTGCCCGTCGCCCGAATAGATCAGGGCGACCTCGTGTACATCGGTGAAGACCCGAAGTTCGCTGCCGTCGCCGACGACATCGAGGAGCGCCACAGGGCGGGTCAGCCGATCCTGATCGGTACCGTCTCGATCGAGAAGTCCGAGCGCCTGGCTGCCACCCTCAAGAAACGTGGTATGACCTTCGAGGTCCTCAACGCGAAGCAGCACGAACGCGAGGCACACATCATCGCCCAGGCCGGCATGCCGGGCGCCATCACCGTGGCAACGAACATGGCCGGCCGAGGCGTGGACATCAAGCTGGGTGGGAACCCTGAGGAGATGGCGAAGGTCGAGCTCCGCAAACGGGGAATCGAACCGTCAGATCCGTCGTACGACGAGGAGCTCGTGCGTGCGACCGAGGTGTTCGAAGTCGAGACCGAGGCGAACAGGAGGAAGGTCCTCGACGCCGGTGGACTCTACGTCCTTGGCACGGAACGGCACGAGTCCCGTCGGATCGACAACCAGCTTCGTGGTCGCTCAGGTCGCCAGGGCGATCCCGGTGAGAGCCGTTTCTACTTGTCACTCGAGGACGACCTGATGCGCCGCTTCGCGAACGAACGTGTCGCTTCGATCATGGAGCGCCTGAAGATCCCGCCCGACGTGCCCATCGAGGCCAAGATGGTGTCAAAGTCGATCGAACGGGCCCAGACACAGGTCGAGTCCCAGAACTTCGAGATCCGCAAGAATGTGCTCAAGTACGACGAGGTCATGAACACGCAGCGATCGATCGTGTACCGCTGGCGGAACCAGATCCTCCACGGTGATCAGACGGACGCCCTCATCGCCGAGTGGCGCGAGGACGTCATCGAGGACACGGTCAGGGAGATGGCGGACGGGCGTGCGCCGTTCGACTGGGACTGGGATGAGTTCACCGTCCGCATGACGACCCTGTACCCCACCACGCTCTCGAGGGATTCGTTCGATCATCCGGAGGACCTGAGCGTCGAGGAGGTCATCGACGCCTACCTGGAGGATGCCGAGGCCGTTTACGCACGGCGCGAGGAGGACCTGACGCCCGACGTCATGAGAAGCCTCGAACGCACCGTCGTCCTGTCGGTCATCGACAACAAGTGGCGGGAACACCTCGGAGAGATGGACTACCTGCGGGGCGGGATCGGCCTGAGGGCGATGGGTCAGCGCGACCCGCTCGTCGAGTACCAGCGTGAGGGGTTCGCCTACTTCGAGGACCTGGTCGCGACCACCAAGGCCGACTCCATCCGGTACATGTACCACGTCGAGGTTGCACGACGGCCCGCTGAGCCGCGCCCGACGAACCTGGCGACGTCGTCGAGCAAGGGTGACGGTACGACACGACGTCAGGTCCAGCGCGAAGGTGACAAGATCGGCCGCAACGACGTCTGCCCATGTGGTTCCGGCAAGAAGTACAAGCGCTGCCACGGCGCACCCGGCTCCGATCCGCTGCCCGTCTGAGCGTCGCTACGCTCACGGCATGGAACCCGTCGAACTCAGATCGCTCGTCGCTGAGCTCAGCGGTCGCCTCGACGATGCCCGTGCGTTCCTCGACGTGGATGGCAAGGAGACCGAGCTCGTCGACCTCCGCGCCGAGGCATCGGCCCCCGGTTTGTGGGACGACCAGGACAATGCACGGAAGGTCACGAGTCGGCTCGCTCGCCACGAGCAGACGATCCGGCAGGTCACCGACCTCGAATCGAGCATCGAGGACGTCGGGATCCTCCTCGAGATGGCCCTCGAGGAGGCTGATGCGACATCGCTCGCGGAGGTGCAATCCGAGCTCCTGCGCATCTCCCGTGAACTGTCCGTCCTCGAGCGTGAATCCCTGTTCTTCGGCGAGTACGACGACAATCCTGCCATCGTCTCGATCAACGCGGGTGCGGGCGGCGTCGATGCCCAGGACTGGGCCGAGATGCTGCTGAGGATGTACGTCCGGTACCTCGAGCGGTCGGCGTTCTCGTTCATCGTCGATGAGCTCTCCGAAGGTGAGGAGGCGGGCATCAAGTCGGCCACCATCACGATCAGGGGCGACAACGCCTACGGCACGTTCGAGTCCGAACGCGGGACGCATCGACTCGTTCGAATCAGCCCGTTCGATTCGCAGTCGCGTCGACACACCGCGTTCGCAGGTGTGGACGTGATCCCCGAGGTGGACGTCGAAGAGGTCGACATCGATCCGGAGGACCTTCGCATCGACACCTACCGGGCATCGGGTGCAGGCGGCCAACATGTCAACAAGACGGATTCGGCCGTGCGGATCACCCACATCCCGACCGGTGTCGTCGTGTCCTGCCAGGCCGAGCGATCACAGATGCAGAACCGGGCGAGGGCCATGCAGCTGCTCGCTGCCCGCCTCGCGGAGAAGGCCCGTCACGATCAGGCGACGACGGTCGCGGCGATCCGGGGTGAGCAGACCGAGGCCGCATGGGGGCGCCAGATCAGGAGCTACGTCCTCCAGCCCTATCAGATGGTGAAGGACCTCCGCACCGACTTCGAGGTCGGCAACATCCAGGGTGTCCTCGCTGGTGACATCGACGGGCTCATCGACTCCTACCTCCACTGGCGACGCTCGGAGCAGGAAGAGGCGTAGTCCGCGCCGGTTCGGGCATCGTGGAAGGCCGTGTACCCAGTCGTCGCGCGGAGC
>CAZYGP010000031.1:0-13467 GCA_964647265.1 uncultured Acidimicrobiaceae bacterium
CTCGGAGGTCTTCACCTATGCAACTGTCACCAACGTCCTGGCCGGGTACAGCTAGTTGGTTGTTCATCCACGGTGTCGACGGTGGCCTGGCGTGAAGCACCATCCACTCCGGTGGGCGGTGACGCCATGCTCCACGAGAAGGACTCCTAGGCTCGCGAAGGCATGCCGAACGACCTCACCGCGACGGGTCGGCGTCACGCGTGGTCCTGGCCCCTCGAGGACTGGGACCGCATGTGGCGACCGTCCATGTGGCTGCGCAGACCACCGGATCCGCACAGCGCACACGTTTTCCACATCCTCGCCATCGTCGCCCTTGCGTCATACGCCAACGTCATCTCGAACGAGGTCCTCGATGAGGCATGGCACATTCCGTTCAACCTCGGGATCCTGGGCGTCGCCCTGCTCATCGCGAGGAGGGCTGGGACGACGTGGACGACCATGGGCCTGCGGCGCGACCGCCTCCATCGGGGCTTGACCGTGGGGCTCGTCGTCATCGGCGTCATCGCAGTCGGAATCGCCGTGGCCATCGCCCTGCCGGGCACACGCGAGCTCTTCGTCGACGACCGCGTGCTCGACAACTCGATCGGTTGGGCACTGTTCCAGGCCATGGTGAGGATCCCCCTCGCCACGGCCCTGTACGAGGAGGTGCTCTTCCGCGGCATCGTGTTCGGCATGTTCGTGCGTCGGTACCCGCCTCTGCTCGCCGCGGCGTTGACCTCTGTGCTGTTCGGCTTCTGGCACATCCTGCCGACGATCAACACGCTCGAGACGAACCCCGCAGGAGACCTGTTCTCGGGTGCTGCCGGTCTCGCCATCGCGATCGCGGGAGCCGTTGCGGGGACGATGCTGGCCGGTCTCGGCTTCCTCCTGGTTCGGCTGTACGCCAACAGCACCGTCGCTGCCATCCTCGCCCACATCGGAACGAACAGCCTGGCGATGCTCGGCGCACTCGTGGTCGTGCATGTCCTGTGATCAAACCAAGCCGCGCTCCACGGCTTGACAATCCGTAGCGGGTTTGCGAGGATGGCGTTTCCTGGTCCTTTGCGACCGGGTTCGCGACCAAGGAGCCATGATGAGGCGGATTCAGACGCCAATCCCGTCATCCCCGGCTCTCGCGCGCGCCCGTTTCCGGTAGAACCACCTACCGAACCCCCGCACCCGAGACCCACCAAGCGGTGACGATTCCCGTCGCACGCCTCCCGTGTCTCTGCCTTCCGAAGGACCACCCATGATCCCCGTTCGAGCCTATTTCCGTCTCTTCGCCTCCTACCTGGCGCCGTATCGACGCGAGTCGGTCGTGCTCGCCGCCGTCCTCTTCGGCACGATCGCCCTCCAGCTTCTGAACCCGCAACTCATCCGGATCTTCATCGACGACGCCACGGCGGGTCGCCCGATCTCGGACCTGGTCCCCCTCGCCATCGCGTTCATGGTGATTGCCGTGATCCATCAACTCATGCTGGTGCAGGCGACCTTCCTCGCCGAGAAGATCGGGTGGTCGGCGACGAACCAGCTCCGTGCGGACCTGACGCATCACGTGCTCCATCTCGACATGGGCTTCCACAAGGGCACGAGCCCGGGTGAACTGATCGAACGAATCGATGGGGACGTCACTGCCCTGTCGAACTTCTTCTCATCCATGATGATCAAGGTCGTCGGGAACGGCGTTCTCCTCGTGGGCATCCTCGTCCTCTTGTGGTTCGAGTCGTGGATCGTCGGCGCCGCTATCAGCGTGTTCACCCTGGCGATGTTCCTCGGCCTGTTCCGCCTCCATGGTGTGACGGTTCCGTGGCACAAGGCGATCCGCGCCACGAGCGCTGAGATGTTCGGATTCATCGGCGAACAGGTCGACGGTACGGAGGACATCGAGGCGAATGGGGCAACGCAGTACATGATGTCACGCTACGACGCGATCCAGCGCCGCTGGCTTCCCCAGGTGGTGCTCGGCTGGACGGGATGGGCGATGATGTGGAGCGCGTCGATGGCCTTGTACTTCCTGTCCCTGATGGTCGGGTTCGTGCTCGGTGCGTGGCTGTTCGGGATCGGATCGCTCACCATTGGCTCCGTCTACCTGGTGTTCCAGTACATCGAGATGGCCCATCGTCCGATCGAGGAGATCCGAGAGCAGCTCATCGACCTCCAGAAGGCTGGCGCCTCCATCGACCGGGTCGAGCAGCTCTTCGCAACCGAATCCCGGATCGCCAGGCTCGGGTCGACACCGCTGCCCCCCGGGCCGTTGTCCCTCGCATTCGACGGCGTCACCTTCAGCTACGACGACGAGGCAGGCGACGAGACGGTGCTCGAGGACGTGTCGTTCGAGGTCGCCCCCGGCAGGGTGGTCGGCCTCCTGGGTCGCACAGGGAGTGGGAAGTCGACCATTGCGCGACTCGTCACACGGTTGTACGAACCACAGACGGGACTCGTGCGTGTCGGGGGCGTGCCGACGTGGGACATCGAGCTGTCCGTACTGCGACGACACGTCGCGATGGTGACGCAGGACGTCCAACTCTTCCGCGCGTCGGTTCGCGACAACCTCACGTTCTTCGATGACACGGTCTCGGATCAGCGGCTGCTCGATGCCGTGCACCGGCTCGAGCTCGATAGCTGGCTCGATTCCCTCCCCGACGGACTCGACACCATGCTCGAGTCAGGCAGTGCTGGTCTCTCGGCAGGTCAGGCACAGTTGCTTGCGTTCACACGCGTGTTCCTGCGCGATCCTGGCGTCGTCGTCCTGGACGAAGCCTCATCGCGCCTCGACCCCGCGACGGAAGCCCTGATCGAGAAGGCGGTGGACCACCTCCTCGAAAACCGCACGGCGATCCTGATCGCGCACAGGCTGTCGACTGTGACACGCGCCGACGACATCGTGATCCTCGAGGACGGTCGCGTCATCGAACAGGGCGAACGACAGGCACTCGCGAACGATCCCGAGTCCACATTCGCCCATCTTCTGGTCGCAGGTATGGAGGAGGTGCTGACGTGACGACGCAACGAGAGCCGTCATTTCGAAGGATTCTGTGGGCGATGGCGCGCACGCAGCCGATTCGATACGCGGTCGCGCTCTTCGCGTGGACGGCCATCTGGACGATGCCCATCATCCCGGGGCTCATCATCGCCTACTTCTTCGACCAGCTCGCCGCCGGCATCGAGACGACGACGATCGTCCTCGTCGTGGTCGCCACGTTCGCCTACGCGGCGGGACGTTCGGCGTTGATATTCCTCGGCATGAGGAACCACGGATCGTTGCTGTTCCGCGCCGCGGCAACCGTCCGAAGGAACCTCCTCGTGCGAGTATTCGAGCTCCCCGGCGCCGCCGCGCTCGACGAGACACCTGGCGAGATCGTGTCGCGGTTCCGTGATGACGTCGAACACGTCATCGAGCCTTTCGACATCTCGGTCGACCTCATTGGCGCGCTCGTGGCGGGCACGGTGTCGTTCTGGCTCCTGTGGTCGATCGACCCCCTCACCACGGTGGTCATCTCCGTACCGGTCGTCATCGTCGCCATCGTTTCGAACCGCACGGGTGGGCTCGTTCGCCGGTACCGGGAAGAGGCGCGAACGGCGACGGAGGCGATCACCGGGTACCTCGGCGAGACCTTTGCCGCCACCCAGGCCGTCAAGGTTGCAGGGGCGGAGGCCAGCATGCTCGATCGCTTCGTCGACCTGAATGCGACGCGGCGAACGATGATGGTCAGGGATCGCACACTGACTGCCGTCCTCGAGGCAGTGTTCCGCAACACGGTGAACATCGGCACAGGGTTGGTCCTGCTCATGGCTGCCGGGCGATTGAACGCGGGCGGGGACGCGGGCATCTCCATCGGGGAGTTCGCGCTGTTCGTCTTCCTCCTGCACCACGTGACCGATGCCTCGTACTTCATCGGCATGTTCATCGCGCGAACGAAGCAGGGTGCGGTTTCTGCCGAGCGCCTCAACGAGACCATGCACGGCGAGCCGTGGGACCGGATCTATCGGAAGGTCGATCTCGGCCTCGACGGGGATCCGGTGGCGGCGCCGGTCACCGTGCCACAGCCTGAGCCCTTCACATCGCTACGAGTCAGGGGTCTCACGTACCGGTACAAGGGCACCGACAACGGGATCACCGACGTCGACCTCGACATCGGCCCCGGTGAGTTCGTCGTGGTGACCGGTCGAATCGGTTCCGGCAAGACGACGCTCCTCCGGACGATCCTCGGCCTTCTGCCGAGAGATGAGGGCACGATCGAATGGAACGGTCGCATCATCGAGGATCCTTCACGCGAGATGACACCTCCGTTCGCTGCGTACACACCCCAGGTGCCGAAGCTGTTCTCGATGTCCCTCGAGGACAACCTCGTGCTCGGCGAGACACGGGACGACCATCTGCTGAACGAGTCGATCTACATCGCGACCATGCGCCATGACATCGATCTCATGCCGGAGGGTCTCGCGACCATGGTCGGACCAAGGGGTGTCAGGCTCTCAGGGGGTCAGGTGCAGCGATCCGCGAGCGCCAGGATGCTCAACCGTGCGTCCCAGCTCCTGGTTCTCGATGACGTCTCGTCGGCCCTCGACGTCCAGACGGAGCAACTGCTGTGGTCCCGGCTGTTCAGGGCCAGATCGAACATCGCCGCGCTCGTCGTGTCCCACAGGCACACCGCGCTGGCTGAAGCCGACCGGATCATCGTCATGGACGCTGGCAGGGTCGTCGCGGTCGGTACCGCGAGCGAGCTGGAGGAACGGTCTCCCGAGTTCAGGGCAATCTGGGATGGGGTCGTCGGCGCCGACAGCGCCAGGTGATGGCTGCTAGCCCCGGGTTATCGCGAGGATCTCGATCTCGAAGGTCAGGGCCTCCCCTGCGAGGGGATGGTTCGCGTCGAGGGTGACGGTCTCCTCGGTGATCTCGAGGATGATCGCAGGCTGACCGTTGTTGAGGAACACCTCGTCGCCGACGGCGATGTCTCCCTGATCGGGGTTGAACGGGGCCTCGATCACGTTCGCCTCGGACCACTCACCATATGCCTCGGATGCCTCCATCCGCACCGTCCTCACATCCCCGACCTGTCCGCCGCGGACAGCCTCGTCGAAGCCCGAGATCACATCACCGGACCCCACGGTGAAGCTGAACGGGGTGCCACGGTCTCGCGATGAGTCGAATTGGCTGTCATCATCGAGAGTCCCGACGTAGTGGACCTCGACGATGTCGCCGTCCTGAGCCGTCAGACCTCCCACAGCTCCAGGCTCCGTCGTCGTCGACTGGTTCCCCGGCTCCTCGGGTGTCGTGGTCTCCGTGGAGCCCTCGTCGCTGCATGCAACGGCGAGGAGGCTCACAGCGGCGGCGATGATGGCGAGTCGTCGGACGGACATTGGTGGGTCTCCGTGGTCGGTTGGGACGGGAGGCTATCGCCGCTACGTCGTACAGCGTGATGCGGCAGCGGTTCACAGCTGACGGTGGGCGGCGGTACCCTTCTCCCATGGCCGACTATGCACCTCCGGTTCGGGACATCGCGTTCACCCTCGACACGATCAGCGACATCGGGACGATCGCTTCGTTTCCGGACTTCCCGCATGTCGAGGCAGACATGATCGACGGTGTCCTCGAGGAGGCGGCGCGGTTCTTCCGCGAGGTCTTCGCTCCCACGAACGAGGTCGGGGACCGCCAGGGCTCGAGGCTCGTCGACGGCTCGGTGGTCACCCCCGACGGGTTCAAGGAGGCATGGTCCAAGCTCGTGGATTCTGGCTGGGTATCCGTCACGGGATCCCCGGACTTCGGCGGCCACGGGTTCCCACGATCGATCGGCATCGCCATCTCGGAGATGATGACCTCGGCGAACCTCGCGTTCTCGCTGTGCCCCATGCTCACGGGGAGCGCCATCACCCTTCTCTCACGGCACGGAACGGACGAGTTGCGCGATGTGTACCTCGCCAACCTGATCGCAGGGACGTGGACGGGAACCATGGTGCTCACCGAGCCCGAAGCGGGATCGGACGTGGGCGCCGTCAGGACGAAGGCCGTCCCGAACGGCGACGGTTCGTACGACATCACCGGTGTCAAGATCTTCATCACCTGGGGGGACCACGATCTCACGGACAACATCGTCCACCTCGTGCTTGCGCGCACACCGGGGGCACCCGCTGGGACGAAGGGAATCTCGCTGTTCCTCGTTCCCAAGTACATGCCCGATGCGAGTGGTGCGCCGGGTCCGCGCAATGCGGTCGAGACCGTGTCGATCGAGCACAAGCTCGGGATACATGCCTCCCCGACGTGCGTTCTCTCATTCGATGGGGCGACGGGGTTCCTCATCGGCGAGGAGAACAAGGGCATGGCGTACATGTTCACGATGATGAACCAGGCCAGGCTCGAGGTCGGCCTCGAAGGCATGTCCATCGCCGAGCGCTCGTATCAACTCGCTGCGTCGTATGCCAAGGACCGCAAGCAGGGTCGCGCTCCAGGGGCGACCGTGACCTCACCGATCATCGACCACCCCGACGTCCGCAGGATGTTGATGACCATGAAGGCGTACACCGAGGCGATGCGCGGCCTGATCTACGACGCGATTGCAGCCGAGGACCGTCACCATTCGAGTCCCGACCCGGACGAGCGCGCCGCTGGCAGGGATCGGCTTGCCCTCCTCACCCCGATCGCCAAGGCGTGGTGCACGGATCGTGGCGTAGAGGTGGCATCGATCGGGATCCAGGTCCACGGCGGTATGGGGTTCATCGAGGAGACGGGTGCAGCCCAGTTCTATCGGGACGCTCGGATCACACCGATCTACGAGGGCACGAACGGTATCCAGGCACTCGATCTCGTCATGCGCAAGCTTCCGATGGATGGGGGCTCGATCGTCGCCCGCTACCTCGACGAGATCGAGGGACTCGCGACCCGCCTCGTTGCAGCGGGTGGCGACGCAGCGCACATCGGCGCCGAGCTCGCCCGTGCGGTATCCGTCGTCCGCTCCTCGACCGATTGGCTCAATGGACACACGGACACGGGAACCCGCATGGCCGGTGCAACGCCTTATCTCGAGATGCTCGGGACGCTTTCGGGCGGGTACTACCTGGCCCGTCAGGCGCTCGTGGCGCACGATCTCTCGTCTGGAGATCCCTGGATGGCGGCGAAGGTCGCAACGGCGCTGTTCTACGCTCGTAACATCCTGCCAAAGGTCCACGGCCTCGCTGATGCGACTGCATCCGGGGACGAACTCCTGTTCGCCATCGACTCGAACCTCATCGGTGCATCGACGTGACCGAGCCGCGCGCAGCCGCATTCTTCGACCTCGATCGCACCATCATCGGCGGATCATCGATGTTCGTCTTCGGCTGGGTCGCGTACCGGGAGGGGCTCGTCCCGACAGCGCAACTCGTCAAGGATGCCGTCAACGCCGTTGCCTTCACGTTCACGGGTGCGTCGGACGACAAGACGGAAGCGGTGAAGACCCGCATCCTCGAAGCGATCGAGGGTGTCCATGTGTCGACCCTCACCGGCCTCGCTGACGAGATCATCCCGAGGCTCCTCGACGACGTCCGCAGGGAAGCCAGGGGCCTCATCGACCTCCACAGCGCTGCCGGCCGCGACACCTACATCGTGTCGGCGTCGCCCGTCGAGATCGTCGCCAGGTTCGCAGATGCGATGGAGATGACAGGAGGTTTGGGCACCGTCGCCGAGGTCGATGACGGCGTGTACACCGGTCGCCTCGCAAGGCCGTTCTGCTACGGAGAGGGCAAGGCGATCGCGATACGACGCCTCGCCGAGGAGGAGGGGTATGACCTCACCCTCTCGTACGCATACACCGATTCGGCAGGGGACCTCCCGATGCTCGACATCGTCGGACATCCTGTCGCCGTCAACCCCGACCGACCGTTGGAGGCGACCGCGTTCCACCGAGGATGGCCGATCGTGGAGTTCTCCAGGACCCGCAAGAAGGTCGTCAAGCGAACGACCGCCGCCGCTGGTGCAGTCGGCCTCGCCGCGATCACCTACGGACTCGGCATGAAGCACGGAAGGCGACAGGCTCGCAGATCGACGTTGTCGGCGTTCACGTCCAGCGGGTAGTCCCACCCGGTGGGCCCATTACCCCTTGGATCGGCGTTACCTTCACCTAAGCGGCACCACTCTTCCTCACCTCCGCATCCATGACACACATCACCTCCCCCTCCATCAACGACATCGACTCCCAGACGCCGACATCCTTCTCCGATCTCGGCGTCTCGGATGACCTCATCGCCGTCCTCGAAGCGGACGGGATCACGACTCCCTTCCCCATCCAGGTTCTCACCATCCCCACTGCCCTCTCGGGCGTCGACATCACGGGGAAGGCGAAGACGGGTTCCGGCAAGACCCTGGCATTCGGCATCCCGATGCTCGAACACGTCGGCGACCCATCGCCGCGCAAGCCGCATGGCTTGATCCTCGTCCCGACACGCGAACTCGCCGTCCAGGTCACCAAGGCGCTCGAGCCGCTCCTCGCGACGCGCAACAAGACATGCGTCGCCGTGTACGGCGGCGCATCGATGCCGACCCAGGTCGATGCGCTCAAGGCTGGAGCCGCCATCGTGATCGCGACGCCGGGTCGTCTCCTCGACCTCATGGAGCGCAAGGCACTCGACCCGAGCGACGTCTCCATCGTCACCATCGACGAGGCCGACCAGATGGCCGACATGGGCTTCATGCCCCAGGTCAGGGCGATCATGGCGCAGCTACCCGAGCCCCGACAGACGTTCCTGTTCTCTGCGACCCTCGACATGCAGGTCACCGAGCTCATCGAGAGGTACATGAAGGACCCTGTGGTCTTCGAGGTCGACTCGCCGACCGAGACAGTCGACACGATGGAGCATCGGTTCCTCAAGGTCCACTACATGGACAAGGCGAAGGTGCTTGCGGAGATCAGCCGCCACAACGACCGGGTCCTGGCGTTCACCCGGACGAAGGCCGGCGCTGACCGGCTCGCTCGTGATCTCAAGGAACTCGGTGTCTCGTGCGCCGCCATCCACGGCGACCTCCCCCAGAACAAGCGTGAGGAGTCGCTCGCGCGCTTCATGGAGGGAAAGATCGCGATCCTCGTTGCGACCAACGTCGCAGCCCGGGGGCTCCATATCGATGGAGTCGACGTCGTCGTCCACTACGACCCACCGGACGACCCGAAGACGTACCTCCACCGGAGCGGTCGTACCGCCAGAGCGGGCGAGGAAGGTCTCGTCGTGACGATGGTCGAATGGGACCAGGTGAACGAGGTTCTCGGGATCCAGCGCAGGGCCGGCCTCAACGTCCCGATCATCAAGATGTTCTCGAACGACGAACGGCTCGGCGACCTCTTCGCATGGGAGCCGCCCTCCGACGAGGTCCCATTCAAGGAGAAGGCGTTGAAGCGCCGCAAGCGCGGCGGCTTCGCCCGATAGTCCTCAGCGGTGCGCCGTCCTCGTCGCGTCGGCGGGCGGCGGGACGCTCAGCAAACGGACCCGTCGTCCTCGAGATAGCAGGCGTCGGCTTGGAATTTCCTCCATTGCCCCACAAAGGTCCGGAGGTCGTCGAGGTATGCGGGGAGGTCTGCGGCGGAGATCCATCGCTCCCCGTCCCTGATGGCCGGTAGGTCGACCGGGATCGATGCGGAATCGGACCTGTGGACCCGATAGGCGACGACGAGGTCCCTGAGCGCGCCTTCGACCTCTGCGGTGAGCGGGCCGCCCTCCGAAGGGACGTGCAGTTCCATCATGTCCATCGCAACACCACGCGTCGTCGAATACTTCCATCGGTCGGGATTCTCGATCGATCCAGACTCCCCTCCCCTCCCTCGCCGCCTCGTGAGGCAAGCGATCCGCTCGGGAGTTGACCCTCCCCAGCGAGATCCCGTCACGACCTGGTCCCGGGAGGCCGGAAACGGAGCACCGTTACCATCGGCGCACCCCACCAGGAAGGACCGACCCGTGGCGAAGCAGTACCCCTCAGCCCCTGACCTCACGATCGATATCGCAAAGGCCTATTCGGCTGTCATCCATACGAGCGCCGGGGACATCTCCGTCCACCTCTACGGCTCCGATGCCCCACAGACCGTCAACAACTTCGTATTCCTCGCGCGTGACGGCTACTACGACGACGTGATCTTCCACCGCGTGATCAGGGGCTTCATGATCCAGGGCGGCGATCCCACGGGAACGGGAACGGGCGGTCCCGGGTACAAGTTCCGGGACGAGCTCGGCCACTCGCGATCGAAGTACACGCGGGGAACCCTCGCCATGGCGAATGCCGGGCCGAACACGAACGGCTCGCAGTTCTTCATCATGCATGCCGACTATGGGTTGCCGAACCAGTATTCAATCTTCGGCGAAGTGACCGAGGGCATGGACATCGTCGACGCCATCGCCGAGGCTCCCACCGGTAGCCAGGACCGCCCACATGATCCTGTGAGGATCACCGGCATCGACGTCACCGAGGCGTGAGCGGGACTCCGGCGGTATCCCTTCGGGGTGTGGTCGCCGAGGACCTCGACGTGTTCTTCGCCCACATGCAGGACACAGGAGCAGTGTGGATGGCCGCGTTCACGCCACCCGACCCGACGGATCGATCCGCATTCGACGCCCACTGGAACCGCATCCTCGGGGACGCAACCGTCCTCGCACGCACGGTCACCGCGGATGGGGCGGTCGCGGGCCACATCGCGAGCTTCGACATGCTCGGCGACCGGGAGATCACCTACTGGATCGATCGTGCCTTGTGGGGCAGGGGAATCGCCACGGCGGCGCTTCGAGCGTTCCTCGACATCGAGGCCACGAGACCCCTCCATGCACGGGCGGCAGCGGACAACGTCGGGTCACTGGCCGTCCTCGACCGGTGCGGTTTCGTCAGGACCGGAACGGACAGGGGGTTCGCGACCGCGCGCAACGAAGAGATCGAGGAGGCCGTTATGCGCCTCGATCCGCCTCAGGGCCGCGATAGGAGCTGATCGGTCGGAGCGAACTCGTCGCGCAGGACACGTGCCTGCCCTGCCCACGTTCGGGCGGCGTCGTCGACCAGGACCACTTCGTCGTCCGTCACCGTCTCGGCGATGCGGCGATGGTCGATGGGGCTCGTGCTTCCGACGAGGATGAAGTTCCCGCCCCGGCCCCCCGCGAGGTACGCCTCCGGCGCGATCACGGCAACGTGCTCGAAGACGGCGCCGAGCGTTGCGAGCTCCGCCTTCACGAACTCGAGCGGCGGATGGTCGATCACGTTGAGCACATACAGGCCGTCGGTCGTGAGCTTCGACTCGAGTTCGGCGACGAACTCTCGTGTGGTCAGGTGCCATGGCACCGACCTTCCACTGAAGGCATCACCGACGATCGCGTCGAATCGGCCATCGTCGAGCCTGCGCGAGGACAACCTCGCATCACCCACGAGTGTCTCGAGCCACGGGCCGTCGACGAGACCGAGCTCGGCGACAGCGATCGCGGGGAGTTCACTGTCGATCTCCATCACGACCGCCAACGCTTCCGCTGTTTCTTCGTAGTACCTGGGGAGGGTGTAGCCGCCTCCTCCTATGTAGGCGACGACTTCGGGCCCCGCACTGTGGCGGGACATGATCACTGCGTCGATGACCCGCAAGTATCGGGAGCTGAGGTAGGTGGGGTCCTCGACGTCGACCACACTGTTGACGAAGGTGTCGAGTATCAGTGCCTTCACCGTCGGCCTCTCGTCCCGATCCACGATGATCGCACAGGAGTAGGCGGTCTCGTGATCGCACGGTGCAGCGATCGCCGCCGAACCCATGGCACTGAACGCGAACACGACGATCGCACCGATGATCGGAGCACGCCCCATCGGCAATGTCAGGACGATTCCCAGGATGAGGAGGACGGCGCCGACGACCCAGGTGATCGGCTGGCTCGGGATCGCTGCGACGAGGAAGAACCCTGTGATGAATGTGCCGAAGATGGCACCTGCCGTGCCGATCGCCGAGAGCTGGCCGACGACGGCACCCGTCGTGTCGAGCGAGTGCAGCAGGAGCTTCGCCGCAATCGGCGTGACGGTCGATAGGACGACCGCAGGGAGGAAGAAGCCGATGGCAGCGAGCGAGATGATTGCCGCTGGTGATTCGCCTGCCGCCGACGGACCGAATACATAGACCAGGGCCGGTGACAGGACTGCCAGCACAGCTCCCGCCATCACGGCGGGACCGAGGAGCGTCTCGGGATCGTATCGGTCGGCGAGCCTGCCACCGAACCAGGCACCGAGGGCAATGGCAGCGAGGATCGTCCCGATGATCCCCGTGAACGTCTGGAGGCTCACACCGACATAGGGGGCGAGGATGCGGCCGGCGACGATCTCGAGGACGAGCACGGCCGCTGAAGCGACGAACACGGTCACGGCGATGAGCCATCGATGCATGGGCGTCAGTCCGGTCGGGTCGGCGAAGTCAGGCTGGCCGGTGCCTTCACGAGGCCTTGCGGCGGTCGCGGTCCCTGATCCTTCGTCGAAGGCGTCGGCGCTCGGCGGCATCGAGGCCACCCCAGACACCGGCGGACTGGTTGGTCGCCAGTGCGTACTGGAGGCAGGCTTCACGGACCGGGCATTCAGCGCATATCGACTTGGCCTGAGCGGTTGCTTCCGGATCCTCCTCGGAGGCGGGGAAGAAGATGTCACTGTTGACACCTGAGCAGGCGGCTTCACCCCGCCAGTTGACATCAGGCTCCCACATCAGGTCGCTCAAAGTCAGCACGTGTTGGGTTTCCTCTCTCCTGAGCCTTCATAACGGTTCGGCACAGGCACCTATTCCGGATGTCGGAACCGTGAGGGTTCTCGTACCCACGGCCCAACGTCACATACCCGTTCGGCGTCCTCACATACCCGAGGACCCGAAACCCTGCTTGGTGTCGTCGCTCGTCCACTGGACCGACGACGTGACCGAGACGACGCCTTCGACGCGATTCGCGAGTTCCTCCAGAAGCCTCGCCTCGGTGAGCGTTGGGACGGAGCCGCTTATCGACACCGCACCGTCGACGACCTCGATCGTGATATCGGCGTCGTCGAGCTGGAGCACCCCGAGCGCGACATCCTCGTACACCTCGTCGCGCAGCGCAGCGTCGGGACGGGCGAACACCGCCATCACGTCGGCCCTCGAGATGATGCCTTCGAGTTTCCCGTCCGGAAGCACCACGGGAAGGCGCTTGACCCCCAATTCGGACATCTTCCGAGCCGCCTCGGTGACCGTGGAGCCGCGATCGATCGTGTGCGGGGTCTTGGTCATCGCGTCGGACACGGTGCGGGCTTGCATCGTCTGGGTCTCACCGAACACGCTCGCGAGCAGCCTGCGCCTCTGGCGACCCCATGACCGGTTCGCCTCCGCGGTCACGAAGTCCGCCTCGGTGATGATCCCGATGACCCGACGATCATCGTCGACGACTGGGATTCCACTGATCCCTCCCCGGACCATCATGGTCGCGGCCTCCTTCAGCGCCGCATCCGGCCCGATGGTCATCACCTCGGTCGTCATCACGTCGCCGACCTTCATCGACGGACCTCCT
>CAZYGP010000032.1:0-2957 GCA_964647265.1 uncultured Acidimicrobiaceae bacterium
ACGTCGCGCTCGAACAGCTCGTCGACCGCATCGCGGGGGTTGGACCCTGCACCGCCGAACAGCGCGTAGAGGTTGTCGTGGACCGCCGCCATCCAAGGCTCGAGCTTCTCGTTCAAGTCCCCGGGGAGGAACCCGACCTCCTGGCGCCCAACGGCGATGAGGGGGCGGTACACCGACACCCGCCGGTACCTGCCGAGCTCGAGGACCTGCTCGAGGGCGGCGGCAAGTGACAGGAAGGTCTTTCCCGTTCCCGCCATCCCCATGACGCTCACGGCGGTGATGTCGGGATCCATGAGGAGGTCGGCCGCAAAGGCCTGCCTGAGGTTCTTCGTCTCGATACCGAACATGTGGCGGGAACCGGGCACCCTCACCGCCACGGGATCGGGGCCCTCCTCGGCGACCCTTCCCAGTCCCGACGCGGAGCCCGGGCCCTTGAGGATCACGTACTGGTTGACGATGCCCTCGATCTCGGGCACGACGACCTTTCCGGAGTCGTATAGCTCCTCGATGACATCCGCATCGACCTCCACCTCGGCCACACCGGACCACGACTCGTCGACCTGGACGGTGTCGCCCCGGTAGTCCTCGACATCGACGTCGAGTTGGGCACCCTTGATCCGGAGCGCAGCGTCCCTGGTGACGAGGACGGATTCGTGACCCTCGTCGCGGAGGTTGAGGCATGTGGCGAGGATCCGATGATCGGGTGTCGCAGGGTCGAGGACCTCGGGCAACCGGTGCGAGTGCACGCCGTTGAGCTCGATCCTGATGGTGCCGCCGGCGTCGAGGTCGTGCGGCGTCCTCAGTCCGCCCGAGCGGGAGGCGCCCATCTCCTCGAGCAGCCTGATTGCGGAGCGGGCGTTGGCGCCAACCTCGTCCATCCGGGTCTTCTGTTTGTCGAGTTCCTCGATGACCACCAGCGGGAGCACGACGGCGTGTTCGTCGAACCGGAGGATGGCCCGTGGGTCGGCGAGGAGGACACAGGTATCGAGTACGTACGTCTTCTGACCTGCCGGACCGGATCGGGATCGCTGAGGCACGGGTGCTACCTTGCTACCACCTCCAGCGAATTGCAAGCATGTGATTCGGTCGTCACGTCCACGACCCTTCCGCGTGACCGGCGGTGGCCATGCGCGTACGATGGACCCTACGCGCACCGCGGAGGTTCGATGACGACACCCGACCCAACAACGACGGACCTCAGGATCGCAGTCATCGGTGCGGGCTCGTGGGGCACGGCGATCGCTTCGATGATCGCTCCGCGGGTCGAGACGACGATCTGGGCACGCCGCCGCGACGTCGCGGACGAGATCACCAGCGAGCACACGAACAGCTCCTATCTGCCCGGTCTCGACCTGGCGCCCGAGTTGAGCGCCACGTCGGACCTCGAAGCCGCCGTGTCGAACGTCGACGCCCTCGTCATCGGCGTACCGTCCCATGGCTTCCGGGAGGTCCTCGGTCCGGTCGCCGGCGCGATTCCTCCGAAGACGCCGATCCTGTCCCTCAGCAAGGGCATCGAAGCCGCGACCCTCATGCGCATGACGGAGGTCACCGCAGACATCCTCACCGGACACGACAGGTCCGTCATCGGAGCCCTCACGGGGCCGAACCTCGCCAGGGAGATCGTCGCCGGTCAACCGGCAGCGACGGTGATCGCCATCGAGGACGAGGCGACGGCGAGGAGGCTCCAGAGCGTGTTCATGAACCCGCGCTTTCGGGTGTACACGAACCCGGACGTCATCGGGTCGGAGGTGGCGGGTGCGGTCAAGAACGTGATGGCGATCGCTGCAGGCATGGCGGCAGGGCAGGGGTTCGGCGACAACACTCTGGCAACCCTCATCACGAGGGCACTGGTCGAGATGACCCGCCTCGGTGTCGCCATGGGAGGAGATGTCAGGACGTTCTCCGGCCTGGCTGGTCTCGGCGACCTCGTGGCGACCTGCAACTCCACGCAGAGCCGCAACCACCAGGTCGGATTCGGCCTCGGTCGAGGACGGTCACTCGACGACATCATCAGCGAGATGAACATGGTCGCCGAGGGGGTGAAGTCGACGAGGGGCGTCCTCGCACTCGCCGACCGGTACGGCGTCGAGATGCCGATCGCGGCCCAGGTCGGTCGCGTTCTCTACGACAAGATCGACACGACGACGGCGCTGCGCGAGCTGATGACGAGGGCTGCGCGCAGCGAGTACGGCTGATCGGGCGCCCTCACGAGCCTCCGGGCACCGCGAAGGACTCCCTGGCGCGCACCGTCTCTGACCGCGTGATGCATCCGTCGAGGTGGTCGTTCACGAGGCCCATCGCCTGCATGAACGCGTAGATCGTCGTCGGGCCCACGAAACGCCAACCCCGGCCCTTGAGGTCCTTCGAGATCACCGTGGACGTGTCCGACATCGCGACCAGCTCGACGGGTGCGCTCGGTCGGTCGGGTTCATGGGACCAGAAGTAGGCACCGAGGGATCCGAACTCCTCTCGAAGCTCGATCGCACGTCCGGCATTGCCGATCGTCGCCTCGATCTTGCCGCGGTGCCTCACGATTCCCGCATCCCCGAGGAGCCGAAGGACGTCCGACTCGTCGAACGCCGCGACGGCGAGGGGATCGAAGCCTGCGAAGGCTCGTCGGAAGTTCTCCCTCTTCCGGAGGATCGTCAACCACGAGAGGCCCGACTGGAACCCCTCGAGGCAGACCTTCTCGAAGAGCCGCACATCGTCGCCTTGTGGGAATCCCCACTCGGTGTCGTGGTACTCCTCGTAGTCGGGGTCGCCGACTCCCCACCAGCAGCGGAGCCTGCCGTCCGCCCCCGGCACGACACGTGTCATGTTCGTCGTCAGGGTGACCCATCCGCAGCGGCGCCGTCGACCTGCTTGCGCTGGGCAGCTCGGCTGTGGCGCAAGACGACGTTCATGAGCTCCTCGACGTAGTCCGGGTTGGCTCGCAGGATGAAGTCCAGATCCATTCC
>CAZYGP010000032.1:2967-13246 GCA_964647265.1 uncultured Acidimicrobiaceae bacterium
TCCTCGACGTAGTCCGGGTCGAGGCCGTGGCCGAGGGCATCGCTCCGGAACTTCTCGAGGAGCTGGGCCTCACGCTCGTGCGAGTAGAGCGGCATCCCGGCTTCCACCTTGAGGGCCCCGATGGCGAGGGAGACCTCCTGTCGCTGGGCGATGAGATGGAGCAGGCGGTCATTGATCTCATCGATCCTGGCACGGAGGGCGGAGATGCGGTCGTCTGACATGCCGGGACGGTAGCGGGTCCAAACGGGGTGTTCGCCGTGCTCGTCAGGTCAGCCGATCGTACGCCGCCTCCGCGAGCATGGGAGCGAGAGGCTCGAAGGATGCGAACCGGTCGTCGTTCGTCTGACCGGCGACATAGCGTGCGTAGATCTGTTCGATGATCACCGCGATCCGGAACAGGGCAAGGCCCTCGAAGTAGTCGACGTCCCCCAGATCGGCCCCCGATCTCTGCGCATACCGCTCCCTCACCTCGTCCTTGGGCATCACATCGCCGATGGCGACGGCGTTCGAACCGAACACGAGATACGTCGGATCGTCGGGCTGGGCCCAGTACGCCAGCAGGGTCCCGAGGTCGACGAGCGGGTCACCGAGCGTCGCCATGTCCCAGTCGAACACGGCGACGAGCGTGCTGTCATCTCCCACCATCGTGTTGTCGAGTTTGTAGTCGTTGTGGAGGATCGACACCTGCGACGACACCGGAACGTTCGATCGCAGTAACTCGGTGACGACACCCATCGCAGGGACGTCCCTCGTCCTTGCCGCCTCCCAGCGGCGCGACCAGCCATCGATCTGGCGCATGATGAAGCCATCGGGGCGGCCGAGGTCTGCGAGGTCGACATCTGCGGGGTCGATGGCGTGGAGATCCGCGAGCGCATCGACCAGGGACTCGGCAACGATGCGACGGCCACCGTCGAGGGCATCGATGGATACCGGCCATTCCCTCCGGATCACCACACCGTGACGCCGCTCCATGACGAAGAACGGCTTCCCCATGACCTGTGCGTCCTCGCAGTAGTGGAACGCCCGCGGTGCGAGCCCGTACCGTCGCCAGAGCCTCGAGAGGACCCGATGCTCGCGCTCCATGTCGTGGCCGGACCTCGCAACTTCCCCCAACGGTGCCCTTCGCAGGACGTACTCGGAGCCGTCGAACGCCACGGCCCGATAGGTGAGGTTGGCGGCACCGCCGGGGAACTGGTCGAACGTGACCTCACCACCGCCGAATCGCTCCGGGAGGACGCGCTGGAGATGGTCTGCCACCCGCGCCTCGTCGAAGCGCTCCTCCGGGCGGATCGGTGCGGTGTCCGACATGGCGCGAGCCTAGAAGGATCGCGGGCATCGGGAACGCTGGTCGGACAGCAATGATGCAGCCGCTCACAGGGCGGCTCTGTCGGTATAGTCGACGCCGCCTGCACACGGACCCAGATGACACGCCTCCCACTCGCCCTCCTCCTCATCATCGCCATGGCGACGACCGCCTGTTCATCGGGGACTCAGTCGCAACTCATCAGGGACGGTCGCGATCTGTACACCAGCCTCGGGTGCGTGACATGCCACGGAGGGCGCGGAGAAGGGGGCGTCGGGCCATCCCTCGGAAGGACCGCAGCCGTGTTCCCCGCGTGCGAGGACCAGCTCGAATGGATCACGTTGGGCTCGCAGCGATGGCTTGCCGAGCGGGGTCCGACCTACGGTGATACCGACGAGGTCGTCGACGGGGCGATGCCGTCGTTCTCGGAATTGACCGATCTCGAGATCCGAACCGTTGCTTCGTATGAACGCATCGCCTTCTCCGGCCTCGACGAGATGGAGGTACGTTCGGACTGCGATGTCTGAAGGGGAACGGACCCTGCCAGAACTCCAGCGCGGCCTGACGTGACTTGATAGCATCGCGCCGCTAGGGAAGGCACCGGCGGACCCTCCGTCGGTCGTTCAACGGGAGAACTGCCATGGATGGCGCGTCCTACGTCTGGCGCTCTGCTCGAGCGCTGTACATCACTGCACTCAGCCTGTTCCTGATCACCATCGTGATCGGCATACTCAACGGCATAGATCTCGTCGCGTTCGGCGGTGGGGACGGTGCCATCACCGTGGAGGGAGCAACGGGGCGTCAGCTCCTGCTCACGCATCTGCACGCAGGGACCCTCGGCTTCATCACGCTGAGCATCGTCGCCGGCGCCTTCATCATGTTCACCGAGGGGAAGGCTGTTCCGGAGGCCGTCGGCCGATCGTCGCGCATGATCGCGTGGTCGATGTCGGTCGCCGTGATCCTCTACATCATCGCATTCGCATCGACGCAGGGCATCCTGCGGCCGGTCGCAGGCACCCTCGTGTTCATCGCCGTGGGATGGTTGTTCGTGTGGGTGATCGGGCGCATGAAGGGCACGGCGTGGACGATCCCCCAGCTCGGCTTGTTCCTCGCCCTGGTGTCGCTCGTGCTCGGCGCGATCTTCGGGATCCTCCTCGGCATCTTCGTGTCAGAGGGCGAGATCCCCGGACTCTCCGGCGAGATGGGTTCACGGATCGCCGAAGCCCATCCGGGGACGATGGTGATCGGCTACCTCGTCCTCGCAGCGTTCGCACTCATCGAGTGGCTGATCAGCCCCGACAAGCGGCTCGTCCGGTCGGACCGCGCAGGCCTCGTGCAGGTGTTGTTCGTCTTCGCAGCCGGCATGGTGATCCTCGTCGGAGGGTTGGTCGACAGCGAGGACCTGCTGACCCTCAATGTCCCCCTCGAAGTCGTCGGCATCGTCATCTTCATCGTCCGCATGCGCAAGGAGCTGGTCCCGTCGAAGTGGGCCTCCTCGATGAGCAGCCTCTACGCGCGGCTCGCGATCCCGTGGCTCATCGGCTCCCTCGCGATCCTCGCCTACATCATCCGGGGCATCATTTCGGAGGTGTGGCTCGACTTCGAGGACATCCCACGAGGGGTCATCCTCGCCTTCGACCACGTCACCTTCCTCGGCGCCATCGCCATGGTGACGTTCGGGATCATCTCCGCACACGCAGCCTTGGCCCGGCGCTTGGAGCTCTGGTTGGTGGTTGCGATCAACACGGGACTGGCGCTCTTCATCCTCGGTCTCCTCACCGACCAGGCGATCCTGAAGCGCATGGGTACACCGGTACTCGGCATCGCGCTGATCGCCGCGATCTACCTGTACATCAGGGCGCTCGTACGGATGCCCGACCGACCGTCTGTCATGTCCTGAGGCGGTCCCTCGGTCGGCGTACGCGCCGGTTGGGCAACGGGGACCCGGCCACCGGCTCAGGACGTGATGAGGGCTGCGGCCGCGATCACGACGGCAAAGGTCGCGGTCGCCCCGACCTCGACGGCGTGACGGACGGCGGGAACCGAGGGTGCACGCATACCGGGACCGCGCTCGACCGTGATGACCATCGCCATGCCGAGCAGTGTCGCAACGGTTCCCGCGACGATCCAACCGACCGACCCCTCGAGAGAGGAGTCCAGCACGACGCGGT
Source organism: uncultured Acidimicrobiaceae bacterium (assembly GCA_964647265.1). GTDB lineage: Bacteria > Actinomycetota > Acidimicrobiia > Spongiisociales > UBA5794 > SZUA-442. The sequence continues at coordinate 6,442 of CAZYGP010000032.1, forward strand.
CGATCATCATCGCGAGGAACAGGGCGGCGAGGTAGACATTCGTGAACCCGAAGTACTGCATCGCACGGGAGCGGTCAGATCTGAGGGCACTTGCGTATCCGACCATTCCGATCGACAGGCCACAGGCGACGAGCGCGTAGATCCAGCCCAGGTCCGCGATCGGTATCACGAGGAATGACATGCCGACGGTCACGACCGAGTACCAGAGGATCAGCTCGAACGTCGCCCGCTCACCTGCGATCACGGGCATCATGGGGATCCGGGCCGCTCGGTAGTCGTCCTCGTACTTGAGGGAGAGGGCCCAGAAGTGGGGAGGCGTCCAGAAGAAGACGATCGCGAACATGATCCAGGCGGCAAGCGACAGGTCCCCCGTGACGGCCGCCCACCCGATGAGGGTCGGGACGGCACCCGCTGCACCACCGATCACGATGTTCTGCGTCGTCGTCCGCTTGAGGGTCATCGTGTACACGAGGACATAGAACAGGTACGCAACGACGGACAGGATCGCTGCGAGGAGCGTCGTGCCCACGGCGAGGACCACGAAGCCGAGGGCGCCGAGCGCAACACCGAAGGCTGTGGCGGCTCGCTTGTCGATACGATCGGTCGGAAGGGGCCGCCTCGACGTTCGGGTCATGATCCGGTCGATGTCGTCGTCGTAGACCTGGTTGATGACGTTCGCTCCGCCCGCCGACAACGCGCCGCCGACGAGGGCGAAGAGGATGAGGCCGATGCCGGGCCACCCATCTGCGGCAACCGCCATCGCGGGAACGGTCGTGATGAGCAACAGCTCGATGATCCGGGGTTTCGTCATCTCGACGTATGCACGCACCATCGCAGAGGCGCTCGAGTCCGGACCGTCCCTCATACCGGGACCGTGGGGCGAGAGTCGACACGTGCGGGATCGCCCATCAATGATGCCCCGAAGACCACGTACACGATCCACAGCAGGTCCGCGACCATCAGGTGCACCACCTGGAGGATGAGCGGCGTCAGGAAGAAGATGTTCGCGATCCCGATGAACATCTGGGAAAGGACGATCCACGTGACTCCCGCAGCCGCGGTCCGCGTCATCGAGGACGCCGTTCGCGACAGCCACGTCGCCAGCCACGCAACGAACAGACCACCGAACACCGCGACGATGGGGTGGACGATCCGCAAACGGCTGAGGGCCGGGGCCGTGGGACCGAACTTGTCGGAGAGGTCACCGGTCACCGTCTCTGAGGGGAAGATCGTGTCTGCGAGGGCGTTCAGCGCTCCGGTCGCCCCGAGAACGATGAGGACGATGGCGCCTCCGAGGACCCACGCGAGACTCGACGATCGCCACGGACGCACCGGTAGGCGCATTCCCGAGCCCCACCACGCCGTGACCGTAAGAGACCCGAGCAGGAGGAACGTGTTCGCCAGGTGGAGCGGGACGACGATGACCCGGCCGAGCGAGACATCGTCGTCGACCCAGCCATAGAGGACGAGTGCTGCGCCGAGCAGGGCCTCGACGATGAGGATGATGCCCGACACGACCGCCGCTGAGCGCACGATGTGCCCCCTCGCGAAGAAGCGGAAGGCGAGGATCACAACGAGCAGGACACCGAGCCCCGCGAGGAACGACGTCACACGGTGGCTGAACTCGATGATGGTCTCGACGGTCGGGTTCGGAGGAATGAACTGATCACCGCACTTCGGCCACGAGTCGCCGCATCCGGCCCCCGAGCCGGTGGCCCTCACGATGGTTCCACCGAGAATGACCATGACGGTGAAGGCGAGGGTTGCCCAGGCTGTCATCGAGAAGGCTCGGAGACGCTTCGGTGAGGGTTCCGCCATCGGGCAAGGGTACCTGCGGGTGGGCTCATCCGGCCGCAGCGCGACCACGCCCGATGGGAGGGTCGTGACCACTGGTCTACCTCCACCGGTACCATCAGGACATGAAGAAGCTCATCCTCCTCGTCCTCGCGATCGCCATCGGGGCCATCATCTACAAGGTCCTGACGACCGAAGTTCCGATCGACGAGTCCTGACGAGTGCTGGCCTTCCGCCGCTCCGGCAGAGGCCCGACGGTTGTCGCACTCCACGGCTTCACGCACACCGGCGCCCAGTTCACTGGGTTCTCCGGCATCGGCCGCACCGTGATCGCCCCCGATCTACCCGGCCACGGTGAAAGCGCACGCGCCCCCGCCACCCTGTCGGCCGTTGTCGCACAGGTCGCCGAGACGATCGTCGCCGTGCACACCGGCGCCGTGCCGATCGTCGGATACAGCCAGGGAGGAAGAGTGGCCCTGCTCGTCGCCGACGCCAGGCCCGACCTGGTATCCGGCCTTGCCCTGATCTCCACGACGGCCGGCATCGCCGATCCGGCAGAGCGTGGAGCACGCGCGCGCGCCGACCGGGAACTCGCATCGCACATCGTCTCCGTGGGAATCGAGCGTTTCCTCGACGAATGGACGGGGTCCGGCATCACCTCCACGAAGCATCTCGATCGGGGCACCCGCCGGGCAGATCTCGACATGCGCTTGCAGAACACGGCTGCCGGACTGGCCGCCGCAGTCGAGGGCTACGGCCAGGGAGTGCAGCCGTCCCTGTGGGACTCGTTGGCATCGATCACCGTGCCAGTCGTTGTGATCACTGGCAGCGGGGATCCGATCTACACCGCTCGTGCCGCAGCGATGGCCGAGAGGCTCCCTGACGCCTACGTCGAAGTACTCGAAGGTGCACGCCACAACCCGCTGCTCGACACGCCGGATCTCGTCACTGCCGCTGTGTCACGATTCCTCGACCGGCTCGGCTGATCCCGAGGACCAGTCGTAGAACCCGATCCCCGACTTCTTGCCCAGACGACCCTCCGCAACCATCGTTCTGAGCAGGTCCGGCGGTTCGAACCGCGATCCGTACACGGATGCGAGGTGCTCGGCGATCCCGAGGCGGACGTCGAGGCCGACGAGGTCACCCAGCATGAGGGGACCCATCGGGTGCCCGTAGCCGAGGCGCATCGCCGTGTCGATGTCGAACGCGGAGGCGACCCCTGCTTCGACCATCCGGATCGCCTCGAGCCCCACGAGGACACCGAGACGGCTGGTGGCGAACCCGGGCGCATCGTTGACGACAGCGTGCTCCATGCCGAGTCGTTCGACGGTGGCGACGATCCGAGCAAGGGTTTCGCCGGACGTCGCGCTCCCGCGCACCACCTCGACGAGGTGCATCGCCCACACCGGGTTGAAGAAGTGCATCCCGGCGAATGAGGTCGGATCCTCGAGGGAGGACGCGAGCCGATCGATGGAGATGCTCGACGTGTTCGAAGCCAGGGTCGTCGGGTTCCTGCGCTGTGCCGCGGCCAGGATGGAGCCCTTCAGCTCGGGGTCCTCGATGACCGCCTCGACGATCAGGTCGAGACCCTCGGGCATGTCGTCGATCGAGCCATGGGCGTGCAGCCTGCGGATCGCAGCGTCTCCCTCGACGACTGTCATCTTCGCCCTGTCGACGGCGACCTGCAGTGTCTCGGTGACTCGTTCCACTGCCCTCAGGGCGGTGGAGAGGTCGACATCCACCAGATGCACGTCGTACCCGTTCGCGGCGAACCGGTGAGCGATGCCGATGCCCATCGTTCCGCCACCGATGACCCCGACCCTCATCAGGCCTCCCTCTCGACGCTGCCCCGTTCCTCGAGACCCGCGTGACTCCGATCCGAAGGGCTCGAGTCAACGAATCCTGCCACAGCGTCAGCGATTGCACCCGGATCCGCGAGGATCGCCTCGTGACCGACGCCCGGCAGCCTGACGACCCGTGCATTCGGGATGAGGGAGGCCAGTTCCTCCTGCGTCGACACACGGACCACCGTGTCACGTTCGGGGATGAGGACGAGTGTCGGAACCGTGATCCCATGGACCCGATCACGCGAGTCGAACCTCCAGATCGCGTAGGCGGCCTCGTGGTACAGGTTCGCATCACGAGCAAGCAGTGAGTCCCACATCCATGCCTCGTCCTCGATCCCGATCAGACCGCGACTCCTCAGCACGAGGAACGATGCCCACACCGCCTCCGCCCTCGAGATCCGTGCGAGCGCCCTGGTCACACCGAAGAGCCCGAAGCTGAGCGGTCGCAACCGATCGATGGGTCGTGCCGCTGTCGCTCCGAGGACGAGGACGCTCGCGACCCCTCGATGGCGCAGCACGAGCTCCTGGGCGACCATTCCGCCCATCGAGTACCCAACGACAGGGATCGGAGTCGAGATGCCGAACTCCGTCATGATCGAGGCGACCTCGTCTGCCACGTCCGCGATCTCGAACCTCCCGCGGATCCGATCGGACTTCCCGTGGTTGCGAAGGTCGGGCACGATCACCCTGAACCGTCGTGCGAGGATCGGCATGATCTTGTGGAACACCATCTCGCCGTCGAAGTTCCATCCGTGGATCAGGAGGATGGGTGGCGCATGCGGGTCTCCCAACTCGCGCACGAAGAACTCGTGACGGCCGACGAACACGCTCCTGCCCGGGACCATCAGCGGACGCCTCTGCTCGCCGTTCGTGCGGGGAACGGGATCGGGGCCGAACAGCCGCCATGCGAGCCAGGACGCGCCGACGACGCCGACCGTCCGTGTAATCAAGCGGGCCACATCGCAACGCTACCGGTGTCGCCGATGTCGTGATCCGGTGCCCACGTCGTCGCGGTGCTGCGGGTGGGGACTAGCGTCCCCCCAATGGATGACATCCGCCTCACCGCGTACTCTCACGGCGCCGGTTGAGCGTGCAAGCTCGGACCTGACGAGCTGACGCAGGTTCTGCGTCCCTTGCACGATCACCCAGCCACACGCCACCCGGACCTGCTCGTGGGTTTCGCCGGGTCGGATGACGCCGGGGTCATTCGAATCGATTCCGAGCGGGCACTCGTCCAGACGGTGGACTTCTTCACACCAATCGTGGACGACCCGTACGACTGGGGACGGATCGCTGCCGCGAACGCACTCTCGGACGTCTATGCGATGGGAGCCGATCCGCTGACTGCGCTCCAACTCGTTGGATGGCCGAGGGACGGCCTGCCGATGGAACTGCTCTCGTCCGTGATCCGCGGCGGTGCCGATGTGATGGCCGCTGCCGGATGCGTCATCGTCGGTGGCCACTCGATCGACGACAGGGAACCGAAGTACGGGTTCGCCGTGACCGGCCTTGCGCCACCGGGTGACATCACCACGAACAGCTCGGCGAGCGCCAGCCAGTCGCTGTATCTCACGAAGCCGATCGGAACCGGGATCCTGTCAACCGCGCTCAAGAACGGGCGCCTCGATCCTGCGTCGGTCACCGAGCTCGTTGCCGTCATGACGACGCTCAATGCCGCACCCGCACGTGCAGTCCGACGGATCGGCGCTCGAGCAGTCACGGACGTGACCGGGTTCGGGCTCATGGGACATCTCGCGGAGATGGTCAGGGCCTCGGGGACGAGCGCGGTCGTCGACGTGTCGACGGTGCCACTGCTCGATGGTGCCCGTGTCCTTGCCGAGGAGGGCATGGTTCCGGGTGGGACCAGGCGGAACCTCGCATCCGTCTCCGAGATGCTCGATCCGGGGGGGTCCGACGAGGTCGATCGCATCCTCCTCGCGGATGCACAGACGTCCGGGGGTCTCCTCGTCGCCGTCGACGCGGCCATGAACGCAGCATTCGAACAGGCCATCGCGGAGGAAGGTGCATCGGCATGGCGCATCGGATCCATGGTGGCCAGGACCTTCGCCCACGGTCCGTCAGGCCAGATACTGCTCGCCTGACCCACGCTGTCGCAGCTACCTCCGGCCACCTGCTCCCACCGCAACGAGGGCAGGAAAATCGTCCTCCATGGTCCGGTTCGGATCGGTACCGTTGATCTGTTGGCCGGTTGCGGACACCTCTGCCGGACCCTCTCGTCCCCCCTGGAGGTTCCGGCGTAGCGACGGTGGGTCCCCTCTCCGGTGGGGACCCACTGGTCGCCCGAGGTCAGGTCCGAGCGCCGACCGGGGCGATAGGCTGGCGACGAAATGAGGATCCGCATCCCACGCCCGCGCCAGTTCGGCTCGATGCTCCGAGAGCTCGCGCGTCGCGACCCGGAGGAGGCCGAGGCCTACCTCGACACCCATCAGGATGCGTGGGAGGATCTCGCCGAGCGCAACCCCCACGACGCCGCGGACATCCTCGAGGCCATCGATGAGGAGGGTGCCGCCGACCTCCTGCGTGACCTCGACCTGGCCGATGCCGGTGACGTTCTGGACGAGATGCGCCCCGAGGCTGCCGCGGACGTCCTCCAGGAGATGCAACCCGAGCGGGCGGCCGAGTTGGTCTCCCAGATGGAGCCCGACCAGGCAGCCGATGTGATCGGCGCGCTCGACGATGACGACCGGACGGCAGTGCTGCTGCATCTCGATCGCGGCACGGCCGCCGAGGTCGAACGCCTCCTCATGTTCGCGGCCGACACCGCGGGCGGCATGATGACGACCGACATCGCCGCACTTCCCGTCGGTCTTTCGGCTGGCGAAGCGATCGAGGCCCTCAGACGGCTCCATGACGAGCTTGGTTCGAACCTGCTGTACGTGTACGTCGTCGACGACGACGGACGCCTCCTCGGCGTCGTTTCCTTCCGCGATCTCGTGTTCGCGAGGCCCGGTTCCGCCCTCGATGAGGTCATGGAGCCCCACGTGGTCAAAGTGTCGACCGATACCGACCGCGAGCAGGTCGCTGAGCTCGTCCAGCGATATCGCCTGATCGCCATCCCGGTCGTCGACGCTGCCGAGCGTCTTGTCGGCATGGTGAAGGTTGCCGAAGCCCTCGAGGCGATCCAGGCCGAGGCAGGTGAGGAC
>CAZYGP010000033.1:0-12857 GCA_964647265.1 uncultured Acidimicrobiaceae bacterium
CGATTCCGATCTGGTACATCGCGGGCGTGGCGATCGCGAGGAGTTCGCCGACATGGGCAACGTGGTTCAGGCGATACGCCATCGGATGCGTCGCATGGACAGCCGGCAACCTTCTCGTGATAGGGATGGTGGCGGCGATCGCCGGCTGAGCGCGGCCCGCCTCGTTCAACTACCGTTGCCGGATGGACCTCACGGAAGCGCTCTACACGACGAGGGCGATGCGTCGCGTGAAGTCGGATCCCTTGCCCGATGACGTCGTCGCGGCGATGATCGATGCCGCCATCCGTTCCCCGTCGGGAGGGAACTCGCAGAATTGGCGGTGGCTGACGGTGTCGGACCGCGACACCGTCGCGGCGCTCGGGGAGCTCTATGCACAGGCGTGGGCAGAACTGAACGCGACCCTCTACGCGGGACGTGCAGAGGCCGCAGCGGCACGTGGCGATGACGCGACGATTCGGGTCATGTCGTCCGCACAGTGGCTCGCGGACAACTTCCGACAGGTCCCGCTCGTCGTCCTGCCGTACCACCGGAACGATCCGACCGGTGCGTCGATCTATCCCGCCGTGTGGAACATGATGCTCGCAGCGCGCGGGCACGGCGTGGGCACCACGCTGACGACGGTCCTCGGGATCTTCCGCCACGACGAGGTGGCACAGCTCCTCGATGTGCCGACCGGCAAGGGATGGACGAACGCGGCGGCCGTGACCTGCGGATACCCGATCGGCCGCTGGGGGAGGGCTGAGCGCCCTCCCGCCCACAGCGTCGCCTATTCAGAGCGTTGGGGCAGGGAACCTCCATGGAGGGTCGACGACCCGTTGTGGCCCGGAGATGTCAGCGTCTGAGTGCCGCCAACCGGGATCACGCTCGAACATCAGAAGAGGCGGGGCCTGAACACCTCATCGTGGGCCCGCAGTGCGAACCGGTCCGTCATCCCCGCAACGTAGTCGATCACCCTCGTGAGGGCGTCCGCCTCGTCGTGTCGATATGTCTCTGGCACCGCGTCCGGGTTCTCGAGGTAGTGAGCGACGAGATCATGGACGACGGCACGCGCTCGCTTCCTCTGGGATTCGGCCTCGGGTCTGAGGTAGACGCGCTCGAACATGAACGAGCGGAGGTCGTGCATCGTCTCGAGCAACGATGACTCCATCGCGATTCGACTCTGGCGGTACGACTCGTCGATCACGGCCTGGACCATTGTCGACACCCACTCCCGACCGGGCTCACCGAACGCTGAGATCACCGCTGGATCGAACGATTCCGCCGTGAGGATGCCCGCCCTCATCGCGTCCTCGGCGTCATGGGCGAGGTAGGCGATGCGGTCTGCGAACTTGACGACATCCCCTTCGTGGGTCATGGCCCGTTCCGCGACCCTCCACGGATGCGTTCGGATCCCGTCGAGGACCTCGGCGGTGAGGTTGAGAGGCTCGAGGACCTCGAAGATGCGAGCGGACTGTTCCGAATGCCGCCATCCGCCGTCGATGAACTCGGACAGAGCCTCCTCACCCGTGTGGCCGAACGGTGAGTGCCCGACGTCGTGGCCGAGGCAGACGGCCTCGGCGAGTGCGACGTTGAGCGACAGCGCACGTGCAATGGCTCCACCGATCTGGGTCACCTGGAGTGTGTGGGTCATCCGCGTGACGAAGTGGTCACCTTCGGGGTTCATGAACACCTGCGTCTTGTGCTTGAGCCGTCTGAACGCCTTCGAGTGGAGGATGCGGTCGTGATCGCGCTCGAAGGCGGTACGCCACGGATCAGGGTCCTCGGCGATCGCGCGACCCGCCGTGTGCGAGGACCGCCTCGCGCCCGGCGCGAGGGTTGCCTCCTCGCGTTCGTCAGCGACCGCCGTCGTCCGGAGAACGAACAGGCTCACGAGCCTTCGACCGAAAAGCGCGGGTCGCGATGACTTCCGGTCACGGCCATCATCCACTTGCTGATCGGCGCATTCGACGGCTGCCCTGTGATGATCCTCCTGCGGATCGCGGCCGACGCCGCATCGATCAGAAGGACGGCCACCATCGTGAGAATCAATGCGGCCCCTGCCTTCGGCCAGTCCCCGCGAAAGCGGAGCCTGGCCACGATCTCTCCGCCGATGCCGCCTGCGCCGACCAGTCCGAGGACGGCCGAAGCGCGGACGTTGATCTCGAATCGATAGAGCCAGTACGCCACGATGTTCGGCATCGCCTGTGGCACGACACCGAAGCGCATCTGCATCAGGCGTGTACCGCCCGATGATTGGATGGCCTCGACCGGTCCGTCGTCGACGCCTTCGATCACCTCCGAGGAGAGCTTCCCGAGCGTTCCGATCGAGTGGAGACCGATGGCCATCGCGCCGGTGAACGGTCCGAGCCCGAACGGCACGATGAAGATGACGGCGAGGATCAGCTCGGGAAATGCCCTGATCGCCGACAGGATCGAACGCGTCGGCACGACGAGCCAGCGGGGGGAGAAGTTGGAGGCGGCCATGAACGCCGCAGGGAACGAGAAGATCGCGCCGATCATCGTGCCGATCCACGCGACGTAGATCGATTCGAGGAGCTTGGACATGAGCTGACCCATGTTCGAGAAGTCCGGGGGGAACATTCCCGCGACGAGCGTCCAGACCTGGCCCGGGGCGAGCCAGATGCGGCTCATCGAGATCTGGAGTCCGGCCACGGCCCAGAGGAAGGGGATGAGGATGCCGAGTGTGATGCCCCACTTGACCACCTTGGGCCACGTCGGCTCGATCGGCCGTGGTGTCATGGGAGGGGTGTCGATGGCGAGGTCCGGAACCGTCATACGATCCTCCGCCTCACGTAGATGGAGACTGCTTCGATGATGAGGACCGAGGCGAAGATGACCAGCACGATCGCCATGACCTGGTCCCATTGGAAGAACTGGCGTCTCTCGTCGAGGAGGCGTCCGATGCCGCCCGCACCGACGAACCCGATGACCACTGACGCCCTGATGTTGAGTTCGAACACATAGAGCCCATAGGCGACGAAGTTCGGAAGGACCTGGGGGAGGGCTGCGGTGCGGATGATCTGGCCGTGGGTCGCTCCCGTCGCGCGTGCGGCCTCGAGCGGTCCCGGATCGATGGCGTCGACCGTCTCGGACAGGAGCTTGGCCATGATGGCGAGTGAGAACATCGTCATGGCGAGTGCGCCGGCGAACGGTCGCCCGAAGCCGACGGCTGTTGCGAAGAAGACTGCCCAGAAGAGGTCGGGAATCGTGCGTATGACGTTGAGGAAGCCCTTTGACAGCCAGTAGATCCTCGCGTTGGGGGCAGTGGCCCGTGATGCGAGGAAGGACAGCGGCGCGGCGATGGCGCATCCCGCGGTCGCGCCCACGATTGCGATCTGGAACGTCTCGAGCATGGCCCCGCCCATGTTGAAGGTCGGCGGCTGGCCCGGACTCTTCGGCCATACGAACTCGGGTGGCCAGAACTGCTGCATGAACGAGCCGATGTTGAGGATCTGCGTCCAGATCTCAGTGATGGAGAAGCCGATCTCGTTCCACGCGAGCACGGTGATGAGGCCCGACGCACCAACGGCAATCGGCGTGGCCTTGTTGAGCCAGAACGAAACGTTGGTGAACGCTCCGAGTACACCGGACGAGACGCCGACTGCGATGAACATGCCGAAGGTGAGCTGCTGGATCGATCCCGCCTGGATCCTCGGAAGGACCCCGAGGGCGACAGCCGTCAGGAGGGCCAGGTACGCACCGCCTCCCCACGTCGCGCCCGAGATCAGGATCGAACTCGCCCTCAGTCCCGGGGAGTTGCGGCGGGTCACCCATCCCGCGGCGAGGCCGAAGGTGGCGACTCCGAGGCAGGCGAAGAGGGCGACCCTGTTCGAGATGTCAGGACTTCGGGTCGCGAGGACGAGGTTGAAGGCACTGAACCCGGCGGCCCCTGCGATCGCGAGGACGATCGCGTCGACGGGGGACCGCGTCATCCCGATCCATGCGAAGAGTCCGAACGTGGCTGCCGCGATGGCGAGTCCCCACAGCGGGCCGATCTCTCCGAGGAAGCCGGCAGCGGCGATCGCGACCGTGTACACCGAGAGGGGGATGATGACAGCCCGTGCCGTTGCGGGCTCAGGCGGCCGAACCTGGACCTCCGGTTCGGCGTACGTCGTCACGTCGTGGCGTCCATTTCGAGGTCGTCGACAGGCTCAAGGTCGACCGCCGCGATCGTTCGCGCGTCCTTCTTGATGTCGTCAGGAGTGATCGCGCGACCGTAGATCCCTCTGAACACTGCGTCGTCGACGTCTTCGATGTTGCCGTCGAAGGCAACCTCGCCGTCACGCAGGCCGATGAGCCGCTGCCCGTACTGTCTGGCCAGGTCCAGGAAGTGGAGGTTGATGATCGTCGTGATACCGAGGTCCGCGTTGATCCTCTGGAGGTCGCGCATCACGACGTGTGATGTCACGGGATCGAGTGACGCGACCGGTTCGTCGGCGAGCAGGATCTTCGGTTCCTGTGCGAGTGCGCGAGCGATCCCCACGCGCTGCTGTTGTCCACCCGAAAGGTCGGATGCCCGCACGTAGGCCTTCTCGACGATCCCGACGCGCTCGAGGGATTGCAGGGCGATCTCGGTGTCCTCGGCGGGCCAGAGACCGAGCAAGGACCTCCACCGTGGGACCATCGAGAGCCGTCCCATGAGGACGTTGTTGATGACTCGTGCCCGATTGACCAGGTTGAACGTCTGGAAGATCATCCCGACGTCCGAGCGGATGCCGCGAATCTCGGTGTTCGAGGCGCCGACGACCTCCCTGCCGCCAACGGTGACCGAACCGCTTACGGGAACGAGGCCGTTGATCGATCGAAGGAGCGTCGACTTCCCGGCCCCCGAGAGCCCGACGATGACGACGAACTCACCCTCCTCGATGGTGAGATCGATGCCCTTGAGGGCCTTGAGGCCTCCGGGGTATGTCACCGATGCTTGGGTGAATACGATTCGTGACATGCGGGATCGGTGTGGGGAGGGGCGAGCCCCCTCCCCACATGTACGATCAGTCGCCTTCGATGCCGAGCTCGACCGCAGCCTGGCGGACGATGTCGAAGTCGGAGTCGATGACCGGGCGGATCCCGGTCCAGCCGTAGATCTCGTCGAAGATCGCGACTCCGTCATCGGTCGACAGGAACGCCTCGGTGGCGTCGTACACCGCCTGGATGAGGTCGGCGGGCAGCTCACCGCGAGCGACGACGACGTCGTTCGGGATCTCGTCGGTGATGTTGAACACGATCACCTTGCTGCCGACGTCCGGACTGTCCTCGCGGATGTTCCTGCGAGCGTCGTCGAAGGAGGCACCCACCTCGAAGTCACCGTTGTAGACGGCGGCGATCGTGTCGGTGTGTGAACCGAGATACGAGTACGTGACATCGGCCTCCGGATCGAGACCCGCGTTGATCAACTGGAGGATCGGGAACACGGCACCCGAGGTCGACGTCGCGCTCGTGAAGGCAATGGTCCTGCCTGCGAGACTCTCGATGCTCGCCGTGCAGGCGAGACCGGGGTCGACCGGTGTGCCGTCTTCGAGGGTTTCGGGTTCGAGTCCCGAGTCTCCGAAGGCCCATCCGACCTGGAGCGCGACGACCTCGGTGGGATCCTTCAGGACGATGGAGTCACCTTCCCATTCGAGGGCTCCGGGTACCGGCTCCTCCTCACAGATGGACGGGTCGTTCGTGAACCACTGTCCGTGGTAGGTGCCAGAACCGAATCGCACGGACTGGATGAATGCCTGAAGCGTCGGGTACAGCGTCTGGGCCTGGACGAACCCGAAGGGTCCGAATGCGCCGAAGTCGGCCTGTTCGGAGCCCATGGCGACGACAAGTCCGTTGTAGTCCTGTGTCACGACTCCCTCGACCTCGATGCCGAGTTGCTCCGACAGGTACGCCATGTACGGCTGGATCGTGTCACCGAGGGTTTCCGCCTGTTCGGACGGGATGAAGCCGTAGACGATCTTGTCGGGCCAATCGGCGGTCGGATCCGCCTCGGTGGTCGTCGTGGTTTCGTCCGTTCCACCAGCCGTGGTCGTCGTCTCGTCCGTTCCTGCCGCCGTGGTCGTCGTCTCGTCCGAGCCCGTCGAGGCACACGCCGCGAGGACGAGGACCAGGACGACGAGCAACGAGACGATGTTTCGCTTCCGCATGTATTTCCTCCTCAGGAACGGTCACCCGGTCGGTGCCGCCCACCGGGCACGATCCTACACACGGCTCGGGCCGTGGGTCCGGTCAGCAGAACCGACGCTCAACGACCGTCTCGAAGTGGTGCCAGTCCTCGATGTCGTGCGCTCCGGCCACCGGACCGTTCCATGGTCGGACGAACCGACAGACCGTCCTGTCGGGACGTTCACGGACGAGTGACTCGAGGTTGTGCGGCCCGTCGTCGAGGTACACGTCGCACTCCACGCGCCACTTCTCCTCGGTGATGTGGACCTCGCGAGTTGGGATCTCGTGGTCTGCGATCCAGGCGAAGGTCTCCGGAATCGCCCAGTCCGGCTTCGTCGTCAGGATCACGATCTCGTGGGCGGTGGAGAGTCGATCGAGCGCCTCGACCGCCCCTGGAAGGGCCGGGAGGTTGCGGAAGAGGCCGGGACCACCGTCGTTGCGGGCCCACTCCCAGAACTCGTCGACGGACGAGAAGTGCGTGAGCGGGACCATTGCATCCCACGTCGTCACCATGCCCGGATGCAGGTGCGTTCCGAATGCCTCGTTGTAGAGCGTCATCCAACCTGCGTTGAAGTCCGCCACCACTCCGTCGAGGTCGATTCCGAGCCGCACGACGCTCAACCCTTCGACGTGTCGCTGATGACCTCGGCGCCGAGGATGTCGACCATGGTGCGCGTTGGATCCGAGTCATCGGAATCGCCAGCCTCGAAGAGGTCGTCGATGTCGGGAGCCCGATCGTGAGTGGGCTCGGCGACGGGGCCAGGGTCGACGGCGGAGCGGTAGACGATCCTCACCGGTTCTCCGAGCTGATCGGATGCCGCCCGTGCCATTGCATCGGAGAGCTCGGTGTCCGCCTTCAGCTGTTCGAGGTGGAAGTGCATGTGCGCGTCGACCTCGAACGTGACGGTTCCACGATCGACGGCAACGGGCGTCGCCTCGCGCAGGAGGGCATGCCTTCTGGGGCCGACGTCCGTTCGCACGAAGGCGACGACCGACGGCCAGATCCGCTCGAAATCGGCAAGCGAGAACGCGTTCACATCTCCGGTCATCCCCGGCTCCGAACCCGGTTCAACGTCTGACGGGTCCGTCGCGGCGCTGAACGGTGCCGCCGCGTCGGAGGGCGCAACGGCTGGCGTCGTCGGGACGGGATCAGGCGTCCGATGCACCTCGTCGACCGGGCCGCGGACCGGTTCGACGTCTGCGAACGGTCGAGCCGGATCGAGCGTCTCGTCCGCATGCGGCTCGGGCGGGGCGGTCTCGCGGTGAGCGGTCGGACCGGTACGTTGGAGTTCCCTCACGGCCCGCTCCGTGCTCGACAGGCGGGCGGAGAGCGATTCGACGTCGGGGGACACTTCAGGCCTTGTGAGACGAAGGACCGTGAGCTCGACGACGAGGCGTTCCTCGCGCCCGTCGCGCATCTGTACGAGTGCGTCCGACAACTCGTCGATCGAGCGGAGCACCTCGGGACTCGAGATCGTCGAGGCGACGGAGCTCCACTCGGCCATCGTCTCCTTCGACGCGTCGACGATCTCGTCCACATTCCCGGCGTACTGGGTGAGGAACACACCTCGGAAGTAGGCGATCGCATCGGCGACGAATCGGCGGAGGTCGGTGCCGCGCCTCGCGAGGGACGCGATCAGGGTGAGGCCCGCCGCTGCATCGTTCGCGATGATCGCATCGGCGAGCTGCCTGAAACTCGTGCGATCGGCGAGGCCGAGCGCCCGCTCGATCCCTTCCGATGTCACGGAGCCGGCGCCGAGCGCAGCGACCTGCTCGAGGAGGCTCATGGCGTCGCGGACCGAGCCACCCGCGTGCGAGGTGATCGAATTCAAGGCGGCATGGTCGTGGCTGAATCCTTCACGACGGGCGATCTCTGCCAGATAGTCGATGAGGGTCTCCGTCGCCACGGGGAGGAAGTCGAACCGTTGTGAGCGGGATCTGATCGTGTCGAGCACCTTGTACGGCTCGGTGGTGGCGAGGACGAACACGACGTGCTCGGGCGGTTCCTCGAGCGTCTTGAGCAGCGCGTTTCCAGCTGCGCGCGACAGCATGTGTGCCTCGTCGAGGATGTACACGCGCTTGGCACCCACCGCAGCGGCCACGGTCGACACGTTCGCCCTGATCTCGCGCACGTCCTCGACCTTGTTGTGGGACGCGGCGTCGAGTTCGATGACATCGAATGACGTGCCTTCCGTGATCCCGATACACGAAGGGCAGGTGTTGCACGGTTCGCCGTCGGCGGCACGGTTGGGGCAGTTGAGTGACTTGGCGAGGAGTCGCGCAGAGGTCGTCTTGCCGGTTCCTCGCGGCCCGGTGAACAGGTACGCATGGGCGACCTTGTCCTCGACCACCTCCCTGGCCAAGGTCGTCACCACGTGGTCCTGTCCGACGACCTCGTCGAATCGTTGGGGCCGGTACTTCCGATAGAGCGCCTGGTACTGCACGACCATGACGGTAGCCGAGACGAATGGCGCACGAATCAGCGGGTGCGCGACGAGGCGCGGGACACACGCTCTCGGCATCGTCCCAGTGATCGTCAGGAGTGCCGCTACGCTGCCACCATGTCCCGAATGCCGAAAGACATGCGTCAGCTGATGCAGCAGGCACAGCAGATGCAGCAACAGATGCTGGCCGCCCAACAGCAGCTCGCCGAAAAGACATACGAGGGAACCGCCGGCGGTGGTGTCGTGAGGGCGGTGGTCAGGGGGTCCGGCGAACTCGTGTCGGTCGCCTTCGAAAGGGACGTCCTCGATCCGGAGGACCCCGAGCTCGTGGGTGATCTCGTGGTTGCAGCCGTGAACCAGGCCCTTGCGGCGATGAGCGCCGATGCGGAGAATTCACTCGGTGGCCTCGCAGGTGGCCTGGGCGACGTGGATCTCGGCGGAATGCTCGGTTGATGTTCGAGCCGCCGGTTCAACGGCTCATCGACGAGCTCTCGCGGCTCCCCGGAGTCGGCCAGAAGAGCGCGCAGCGTCTCGCCTTCCACCTCCTGAATGCCGAGGAAGCTGATGCCCGTCGGCTCGCCGAGGCGATCATCGACATGAGGGCGTCGGTGCGCCTGTGCGACAGGTGCTTCAACGTGACCGCGGAGATCGAGTGCGGCATATGCGTCGACGCTCGTCGTGACCACACGATCGTGTGCGTCGTCGAACGCGCCCAGGACATTCCCGTGATCGAACGAACCCAGGAGTTCAAGGGCAGGTACCACGTTCTCGGTGGGGCGATCTCGCCGATCGCCGGGATCGGTCCCGAGTCGCTGCGCATGCGTGAACTCATCGGCCGTGTCGAGTCGGAGGGGATCGTCGAGGTCATCGCAGCGACCAACCCGACCGTCGAAGGTGACACGACTGCGCTGTACCTCTCCCGGCTGCTCAAGCCGCTCGGAGTCAGGGTCTCCCGGTTGGCATCGGGACTCCCCGTGGGCGGTGACATCGACTACGCGGACGAGATCACGCTGGGGCGTGCGCTGTCCGGTCGGCGTGAGATCTAGATCGACGTCTCCTGCGTCACCGTCTCCAGGGCACGAGCGAGGTCGACCGCCGACGTGAATCGGTGGGCGACGAACCCCATCCCAGCCGCCACGGCGACGTTCGCCGGGAGGTCGTCGATGTAGAGCGTGGTGACCGGATCGAGATCGAATCGGTCGATGAGGATCCTGAAGATCCGCGGATCCGGCTTGGCAACGCCTTCGCGGCCTGACACGACGATGCCATCGAAGAGCTGCCCGAGGAACGGGAACCTGCCGACGCCGTACGGCCACGTCTCGGCCGACCAGTTCGTGAGCGCGTACAGGGGCATGCCGGAGCCCTGCAAGGTCTCGGCGATCGCCCTCGTCCCCGGGATCTCGTCACCGAGCATCTCGGGCCATCGCGTCCTCCATGCCTCGATCAGGTGCCGCTGTTGCGGGAACCGGATCGAAAGGGTCGCGATCGACTCGTCGAGGCTTCGTCCCGCATCCATTGCATGGTTCCATTCCGCGCTCACGACCGTCGTCACGAACCACTCGAGCTCTTCAGGGTCCGCGATCAGCTGATGGAACAGGTGGCGTGGGTTCCAGTCGACCAGGACGCCACCGATGTCGAATACGACGGCCGCAACGTGTCGACCCGTCATCGCTTCAATCCAATCCCGCACTGCCTGGACCCGGGGCTACTCGAGGTGGCTCCGAAGCATCCAGGCCGTCTTGTCATGGATGTCGATGCGCCGCACGCCGAGGTCGACGGTTGCGTCATCTTCCGCTTCCTCGGCTGCCCTGACGACCGACCGTGCCGATGCGGCGACCTTCTCATGGTCGTTGACGAGGGCGCCCACCATCTCGAGGGCCTTCGGAACCGTGGTGTCCTCCTCGATCGACGTCAGGGCGGCGAACTGCGAGTAGCTGCCGGGTGCGGGGGCTCCGAGCGCCCTGATGCGCTCGGCTATCTCGTCGACGGCCAGTGCGAGCTCGCTGTACTGACTCTCGAACATGGCGTGCAACGAACCGAACATCGGTCCCGTGACGTTCCAGTGGTAGCCGTGCGTCTTGACGTACAACGTGTAGCTGTCCGCCAGGAGCGCCTCCAACGAACTGACGACCTTCTCATTCCCCGTGTCCATGCGTGTTCCTCCTGAACGTTCGCCTGATGTCGTGATCCATCGATGTCGGGCGCTATGGCTTGATGTCGCCCTCGACCCATTCGACCCTGTGGTCCGCTTCGATGAAGCGGACGGTGCCCGACTTCGACCTCATGATGACCGAGTGGGTCGTCGTGTGGACGCCGCCGAACCAGACCCCTTTGAGAAGTGGTCCGTTCGTGACACCGGTGGCGGCGAAGAACGTGTTGTCGGAGTCGACGAGATCCCGGGTGCCGAGGACCTGATCGAGGTCGAGGCCGTGTTCGTGCGCATACTGGCGTTCGGATTCATCCCTCGGCCAGAGCTTGCACTGGATCTCCCCGCGCAGTGCAGCCATTGCGCATGCGGTCGTCACGGCCTCCGGGGAACCGCCGATCCCGAGCATGATGTCGATGCCGTTGCCGTGGATCGCCGTAGCGATCGCGGCCTGGATGTCGCCATCACCGATGAGCGAGATGCGGGCGCCCGCCTCGCGCACCTTGCGTATGTAGTCCTCGTTGCGGGGTCGGTCGAGGATGATGGCGGTAACCTCCGAGATCTCCTTCTGCTGGGCGCGGGCGACCTGCCTGAGGTTGTGGTCGACAGGTGCGTCGATGTCGATCATGCCCGCGGCCACCTCACCAACTGCGATCTTGTCCATGTAGACGAGGCTGCCAGGTGCATACATGGATCCGCGCTCGGCAAGGGCGATGACCGCGAGCGCTCCTTCGCGTCCTTCGGCGGTCAGGCGTGTGCCATCGACCGGGTCGACAGCGACATCGACGGCTGGCGGGTTCCCATTGCCGACGCGTTCCCCGTTGTAGAGCATCGGCGCTTCGTCCTTCTCTCCCTCGCCGATGACGACCACGCCGTCGATCTCGGTGCGCGACAGGACCTGGCGCATCGCGTCGACGGCGGCCTGGTCGACGGCGTGCTTGTCACCCCGTCCCTGTTGGCGCGCAGCGGAGATCGCGGCTGCCTCGGTCACACGGACGAGTTCGAGTGCCAGGTTCCGGGATTCGAGGTAGCTCGCCACCTTCATGTCACACCATCCTCACGATCAACGCGTCGCCCTGTCCGCCTCCGCCGCACAATGCGGCACCGCCGAGTGTGCCACCGGTAGCCCTCAGGGCGTTGATGAGCGTCACGACGATGCGTGCACCCGTCGCTCCGAGGGGATGGCCGAGGGCAACCGCGCCGCCGTGGATGTTCACCCTGTCTTCGTCGACGCCGAGCATTCGGGTCGACCACAGTGCCACTGACGCGAATGCCTCGTTGATCTCGAAGAGGTCCAGATCCCCGGGTTCGAGTGACGCCCGGTGGAGGGCGACGCGAAGCGCCTCCGCGGGCCGTTCGTGCAGCGTCGCATCCGGTCCGGCCACCTGGCCGTACGAGACGACCTCGGCGAGGATCTCGAGGCCCGCATCCTCGGCCGACGACCGGTCAGCAACCACCACTGCCGCTGCCCCATCCGAGATCTGGGATGCATTTCCCGCAGTGATCGTCCCGGAGTCGTGGAATGCGGGACGGAGCGAGCTGAGCTTTTCCAACGTCACATCGCGACGGATGCCGCCGTCCTCGGTGACGATGAGGGGGTCGCCCCGTCGTTGGGGCACGGAGACGGGGACGATCTCCCGTTCGAAGATCGCGGAGTCGGTAGCGACCGTCGCCCGTTCATGGGAGCGTGCGGACCACTCGTCCTGATCGGCCCTTCCGATCTCGAGGGCGTCGTTCCTGCGGTCCGACGAGTCCCCCATCATGCAGGCGTCGAACGCGCACCACAGGCCGTCGTGGGTCATGACGTCGACGACCGTCTGATCCCCCATGCGGTATCCGGACCTCGCTCCCGGCAGCACGTACGGAGCGTTCGTCATGGATTCCATGCCGCCGGCGACGACGAAGGTCGCCTCGCCGAGTCGGATGTGGCTCGATGCCTGGGCGATGGCCGCCATGCCCGAGAGGCAGACCTTGTTGATCGTCACGGCGGGTACGGTCATGGGGATCCCGCCGGCCACGGCAGCCTGTCGCGCCGTGATCTGCCCCTGGCCCGCCTGGAGGACGTGCCCGAAGATGACCTCGTCGACCCGGTCGGGGGGGAGTCCCGCCCGTGATAG
>CAZYGP010000034.1:0-11590 GCA_964647265.1 uncultured Acidimicrobiaceae bacterium
AAGGAGAGCGATGGCCACCACGACTAGAGTACATGAGCCCATGGACCCCCTCGAAGCTCTTCGTATCGACGCGTCCTCGCGTATCGCCGCATCCGCGACGACCTCCGATCTCGATGCCGTCGAAGCCGACACGATCGGCCGCCAGTCCCTGATCGCAACCGCCCGCAGGGAACTCGGCTCGATCGACGATGCGGAGGAGCGCAGGGAGCGGGGACTCCGGATCAACTCCGTGGCCGCCGAGTTGGCCGCCGAGATCTCCCGCCGACGCCTCGACCTCGAGTCTGCCGAGAGGTCCGTCGCCCTCGAGGCAGACGCCGTCGACGTGACCCTTCCCGGCAGGGTCCCCGGCAGGGGCAGCGTCCATCTCATCCACCAGACCGTGGACGAAATCGTCGACATCTTCGTGAGCCTCGGGTACACGGTCGCAACGGGTCCCGAGGCGGAGACGGCGTTCTACAACTTCACCGCCTTGAACATTCCCGAGACCCATCCGTCGCGTCTCGAGACCGACACCCTGTACCTCGACTACGGCGACGCGGAGGAGGACATTCTCCTTCGAACCCACACCTCGCCGATGCAGGCACGTCACATGGAGAGCCATGATCCTCCCGTCTACGTCGTCGTCCCGGGGAAGGTGTTCCGCTCCGACTCCGTCGACGCGACCCACTCGCCCGTCTTCCACCAGGTGGAGGGCCTCGCCGTCGACCGTGGAATCACCTTCGGGGACCTCAAGGGCACGCTCGCCGAGTTCGCTCGACGATTCTTCGGTCCGGGTACCGACGTCAAGTTCATCCCCCATTACTTCCCGTTCACCGAGCCCTCTGCGGAGATGTACGCATACACGAACGGCCAGTGGATGGAACTCCTCGGCTGTGGCATGGTTCATCCCGGTGTGTTCGAGCACGTCGGCTACGACCCCGACGACGTCACGGGATTCGCGTTCGGTATGGGCGTGGAGCGCATGGCAATGGTCCGTCACGGCATCCGCGACCTGCGCGCCCTGCTCGACCCTGACGTTCGGATCCTGGAGCAGTACCGATGAAGCTGACGCTGCGATGGCTTCGCGAGTTCGTTGCGATCCCCGATCACATCGACGGCCCGCAACTCGCCGACATCCTCGAGAGCCTCGGCCACGAAGTCGAGGCCTGGAGGCCTCTCGAGCCGACGTTCGAAGGCGTCGTGGTCGGCAGGGTGCTCGACGTTGCGCCCCATCCAAACGCCGACAAGGTCCGCGTGACGCGTGTGGATGTCGGGACCGAGGAACTGGAGATCGTCTGTGGGGCGTGGAACTTCGAGGCAGGCGCGGTCGTACCTGTCGCGCTGCCCGGAGCCGTGCTCGGCGGCGACTTCACGATCGTCCGCCGCGAGATCAGGGGGGTGACGTCGAACGGCATGATCTGCTCGGAGGCCGAGCTCGGCCTCGGCGACGACGGCGACGGCATCATGGTGGTCGACTCCGACTATCCGGGGGCGGCGGGCGCGATCGGAACACCTTTCGAGACGGTCGTCGGCCTGCCCGACGTGTGGTTCGAGGTCAATGTGACGCCTGACCGCCCCGATTGCCTGTCCGTGTACGGCATAGCACGCGACATCGCGGCGTACCTCGACCTGCCGCTGCGGGATCCCCTCATCACCGTGTCCGCCGACGGGCCGCCCACCGACGTCCGAGTCGTCATCCAGGCACCCGATGGGAACCCACGGTTCGCGGGACGCCAGGTACGAGGCATCACCGTGGGACGGTCGCCACACTGGATGCGGTGGCGGATCATCCAGGCGGGGATGCGTCCCATCTCCAACGTGGTCGACGCATCCAACTACGCGATGGTCGAGTTCGGCCACCCCACGCACGCCTTCGACGTCGACAGGCTCGGGAACCGCCTGAGCATCCGCATGGCAGATCAAGGTGAGAGGATCGTCACGCTCGACGACCAGGAGCGCATCCTCGCGTCGAACGACATCGTCGTGACGGACGACAAACACCCGGTCGCCATTGCAGGTGTCATGGGCGGTGCATCGACGGAGGTCGACTCCGCTACCACGAACGTCTTCATCGAGGCTGCGTACTGGGACCCTGCGAGCATCCTCGTCACGTCGAAGCGCCTCGGCCTAAGGTCCGAGGCTTCCGCGAGGTTCGAACGGGGAGCGGATCCCTCGTTCTGTGGCATGGCGGCAGATCGCGTCGCCCAACTTCTCGAAGAGATCGCGGGCGGCACTGCGGCTTCGACGGCCGTGGACGAGAACCCCGGTTCCCTTGGTCCGCGGACCATCCGGTATCCCCTGTCCGAGACACCACGCATACTCGGGATCGAACTGGACGCGTCGACAACCGCCACGCTCCTCCGGCGACTGGGGTTCGCCGTTGACGGTGGCGATCCACTCATCGTCACCGTGCCGACTCGCAGGCCAGACGTTCGGCGCACGGTCGACCTGGTCGAGGAGATCGCCCGTCTCCACGGATTCGATGCCGTGCCGAACACGGTGCCACAGGGTCCTGGCCTCGGCCTGCCGTTTCGCGAGCAACGACTCCGCGCCATCCGCGAGATCATGGTGGGTGCTGGCTTCCACGAGACCCTGACGTTCTCGTTCCTCGGCGCGCGGGACCTCGACTCCCTCGGCTTCGCGCACGGCCATCCCGTCCGATCGGGTATCCCTGTCGTGAACCCTCTCAATGAGGGAGAGGGGATCATGCGCACGACCCTCCTCCCCGGCATGCTCAAGTCGGCCGCAGCGAACCTCGCACGGAGGATCCCGTCCGTGCGGCTGTTCGAGATCGGCAAGGTCTTCCTCCCTGGACCCGGGAAGCTCCCCGAGCAGCCTGACCGGCTGGCCTTCGTCATCGCAGGTGAGCCGGAGGCCACATGGCACACGCCGGGTTCGGCGCCCGACATCTTCGATGGGACGGGGATGTGGCAGCTCCTCGCCGACACCCTCGGGATCCCCCATGCGTCCGTACGGGCTGGAAGTCACGCGTCGTTCCATCCGGGACGCTGTGCCGACATCCTCGTCGGTGACACCGTCGTTGGGACCGTCGGCGAGATCCACCCATCGGTCGCCGAGGCGTTCGGCCTGACGGGCCGGGTCGTTGGAGCGGAGATGGAGCTCGTCGAGCTCCTCATGGAGAGGGGACCATGGCAGTACGTTCCACCGTCGACCTATCCGCCCGTCATTTTCGATCTTGCGTTCGCCATGGACGAGTCCGTCCCAGCGGGTGACGTCCTGGCCGTCGTGACGCGGGCCGCCGGGCCGTATCTGGAGGACGTTCGTGTGTTCGACGTGTTCCGCGGACCGTCCGTTGGAACGGGCCGCAAATCAGTCGCACTCGCACTGCGGCTCCGGGCACCTGACAGGACGCTGACGGAGGACGACGCCGGTCCGGTTCGCCGGGCGATCGCCGCGGCTGTCCGTGACACCGTCGGTGCCGAGTTGCGGGGCACTGTCTGACCGACCAGCGTATCGCAGCACTGTTGGGGGGCACTGTGACCGACGTTGCACCGCGACTGCTCGGTTCGACGGTGACGACTTCGATCGGCGGAGCGACCGTCAGTATCCGGCTCACGGAGGTCGAGGCGTACGGCGGCGACTCCGATCCTGCGAGCCATGCGTACAGGGGCCCCACAGCGCGCAACTCGCCGATGTACGGACCAGCCGGGACCCTGTATGTCTACCGCAGCTACGGCATCCACTGGTGCATGAATGTTGCGGTCGGGGAGGTGGGTGACCCGGCGGCCGTGCTGTTGCGAGCCGGAACCGTGGTGGAGGGCCTCGATGCGGTCGTCGAGCGGAGGAAGCGGACGGACCAGCTCACGAACGGTCCCGGCAAGGTGTCCCAGGCCCTCGGTGTCGACGGATCCGTCTCGGGTTCGAGCCTCGGTGGGGTGGTCACGATCACACCGGGCGAGTCCCTCGATGGCGAAGCGATCCGCACGACGCCCCGCATCGGCATAACGAAGGCAGTGGATCGACCCTGGAGGTTCGTCCTCACGGACGTTGGCCCGCATTGACCGCCCGGTCCGGTCCGCTCGGTCCCGGGGCTGGAATCGATCAGGCCCCCCGCACGGGCTACCCTCGCTCCGCGATGCGTGACCCTGCCGAACAACTCGAATACCTGACGCGGACGGTCGATGTCGCCCTCCCAGAGGGTGAGCTGCTCCGCCAGCTCGAGACGGGGCGGCCCCTTCGCGTCAAGCTCGGAATCGACCCGACCGCACCCGATGTGACGCTCGGGTGGGCGGTCGTTTTCAACCTCCTGCGAGCGTTCCAGGAAGAGGGCCACATCGCCGTCCTCATCCTCGGCGACTTCACCGCCAGGGTCGGCGATCCGACAGGCAAGAGCGCAACCCGAAGACGACTCTCCGACGATGAGGTCAACCGACATGTCGACGCGTGCCTCCCGACGGTACGGTCCCTGCTGCTGGAGGACCGACTCGAGATCCGGCGGAACTCTGAATGGCTGGGTGCCATGGACATGGCCGATGTCCTCGAGATGACCGCTCGGGTGACAGTGTCGCGGCTGATGGATCGCGATGACTTCGCATCGAGGTGGCGCGCTCGCGAGCCGATCTCGATGATCGAGCTCATGTATCCGCTCCTGCAGGGGACGGACTCCGTCGCCGTCGAGGCGGACATCGAGATCGGCGGGAGCGACCAGCTGCTGAACCTCCTGATGGGGAGGGACCTCCAGGAGCGTGCGGGCCAGGATCCCCAGTCGATCGTGACGACGCCGCTGCTCGTCGGAACCGACGGAACGGCCAAGATGTCCCAGTCGCTCGGGAACTACATCTCCGTCAACGATCCTCCCGAGGAGATGTTCGGGAAGACGATGTCGATTCCGGACCACCTCATGGCACAGTGGTACCGCCTCGCAGCGGGAGCACCACCGGAGGAGGTCACGCGGCTCGAGGACGGCCTCGAGGACGGGTCAGTGCATCCGGGGGAGGCCAAACGCGACCTTGCGAGGCGAATCGTCGATCGCTATTGGGGACAGGGAGCGGGACATGGGGCCGAGAGCCACTTCGACATGCTCTTCCGGGACAGGACCGCACCGGCGGACCTTCCGACCCACACGCTGGGTCCCGACGACGAGGTGTGGATCCCCAAGCTGCTCACCGATACCGGGCTCGTCACGTCGAACAGCGAGGCTCGCAGGATGATCGCCCAGGGCGCCGTGCGGATCGACGGTGTCACGCTCACGGCCGAGACTGCCAGTCGTGGCGACCTCGTCGGAGCCGTCCTGCAGGTCGGCAAACGAAGGTTCGTTCGCCTCGCCTGAGGAACGTACTGTTTGCGACGGGCGCTTCCCCGCCGAAATCCCTAGAAGCCGTTCTCCTCGAGCCACTGGGCGGCGATGTCGTCGGCATCCTCGTTGTCGATGTCGAACTGCTTGTTCATCGCCGTCAGGTCGGCCGTCGTCAGCTTCGAGCTGACCTCGTTCAGGACGTTCCGGATCCCATCACCGTACGCCTCGATGAGGGCTGCGCTCAGGACCGGAACCACATTGTCGGCCGCGAGCATGTTGAGGTCGTCCTCGAGGAGGACGAACCCACGATCGGCGATGACCCCGCTCGTGGAGAACAGGATGGCGACGTCGATCTGATCGGCTTCCAGCGCCTGAACGGTGATCTGGCCCGCATCGAGCGGTTGGAACGTCCCGCTCATGTCGAGGCCGTAGACCCTGGCGAGGCCAGGGATGCAGAAAGGATTCGTCTCACAGTCGGGGGGACCCCCGAGCACGAGATCGGACCCCTTCGCTGCAAGGTCGCTCAACGATGTGATCCCGAGGGAACTCGCCGTCTGTGGTGTGATGACGAACGCGTTGGTATCGACCGCGTCCGACGGATCGAGCGCGACAAGTCCGAGCTCGTCCAGCCGTTCGTTCAACAGGTCGGTCGTCCCCTGCGCATCCCCGGTCGCCTCGCCCGCCCGATCGTTGAGGAACTCGAGCATCGAGGCTGCGTACTCGGGCGACACGTTCACGTCACCGGCTTCGAACGCTCCAAGGAGCAGGTCCCTGAACCCTCCGACGGCCTGGACGCGAGCGGTGAACCCCTCCGCCTCGAGTGCTCCTGCGTAGATCTCGGCGAGGATCGCACTCTCACCGAAGTCCTGTGATCCGATGATGATCTCCGGTCCGTCGCCCGGTCCAGCATCATCACCCGACCCACAGGCGGTCGCGACGAGCGCGATCGCCACGAGGGTCGCCCCGATGACGCCTCTGCGGTGCATCCGCATGGGTATCTCCTTCTGTGGTCGTTCGTGTAACGGTCGGGTCGAACCCACGCGGAGCTGACCCGTGCGTGATCAACCTAATGCTCGACCGATCCGTTCCGAACGGTCGATCCTCGGCCGTTCGATACGGGGTCCGGGTGAGGTGCCCAGGTTGGGCCCACGTCTCGGTACATCGCCCCTGGGTACATCGGCGCCGGATCCGACACGCGAGCGCGCGGCGCGCCGGCGCGCCCACCCCTCATCGGATCCGTCCTGTGCTCGAGCCACCCGAGAGCGAGTTCGGTCACGACGGCGAGGAGCGCAACGACCAGTCCACCCACGAAGATGAGGACGTCGTCGCCCTGTGCGAAGCCGTCGATGATGTAGCGCCCGAGCCCGCCGAAGCCGACGACCGCTCCAAGGGTCGCCGTAGCGATGACGGCAACGGAGGCCGTGCGGATGCCAGCCATGATCAGCGGAAGACCGAGGGGAACCTCCACGCGGCGCAGCACTTCGGCCTCCGTCATCCCCATCCCGCGAGCGGCCTCGACGAAGGCTGGGTCGACCTGTCGTACGGCCGTGTACGCGTTGACGAACACCGGGGGCATCGCAAGGAGGATCAGAGCGATCAGCGTCGCCCAGAATCCCAAGGGGGCCACCAGGAACCCGATGGAGAGCGTGATCGGGAACATCACGCCCACGATCCCGAACGAAGGAATCGCCCTTCCGACGTTGACCGCCGACACGGCGAGGAGGCCCCCGCGGCGCACGTGGCCGAGCAGGACCGCCACGGGCAGGGCGACGATGAGAGAGATCGCGATACCCAGGGCGGAGATCGACACGTGCTGCCATGTGCGCATCAGGAGCCCTCTGGGGCCCGTCCAGTTGGTCGGATCGAGGAACCATGCCACGACGTCACCGAGGAAGTCCATCAGGTGACCGCCCTTGATCGAGCCGCCGAGGAGGTATGCCGCACACGTCTCGCCGATCCGGTGGTCCACGGGGTGCTGCGTCGCTCGAGGCCGACCAGGAACGCATCCACCACGACGGCGAGGAGGACCGAGAGCACGGTACCGACGAGGGCCTCGGTCAGGAAGGCCCGCCGAATGCCCCGCAGGATGAACACCCCGTACCCGCCCTGCCCGATGAGCACCGTCACGGTGACGAGTCCAATGGTGGTGACGGCCGCGATGCGGATACCGGCGAAGATGGCGGGAAGGGCGAGCGGGAGCTGGACGTTCATGAAGGCCTGGCGCGAAGTCATTCCCATCCCGCGCGACGCCTCGAGCACTTCAGGCGGCACACCGTCGACGCCCGCGACGATGTTCCGGACCAGGATCAGCAGCGTGTACGACACCAATGCCACCTGTGCCGTCGTCATGCTGAGGCCCCAGATCGGTACGAGGAAGGTGAAGAGGGCGAGGGACGGGATCGTGTAGAGGACTCCCGTCACCCAGGTGATCGGCGCATAGGCGCGTCGCCACCGAATCGCTATCAACGCCAGCACCATCGAGAAGGTGAAACCGACACTCACGGCGACTCCGGTCAGCACGATGTGTTCCAGCGTCGCTTCCCACATGTCATCGATGTGGGACGCGATCCAACCCCAGTCGATCAGGGGGCCGGCACTCTGGGCAACCAGGCTGGTCGCGGCGACGGTCAATGGATGATCTCCCTCCCGATCGTCTCCGCCGTCAGCATGCCGACGTAGCGATCGCCGTCGAACACTGCAGCGACGCTCGTACGGGAGCTGACAACCACATCGAGGGCATCGAGTAGCGAGGCGTCGAGGGAGAGCCTCGACCGGAACGGGCGCATCGCCTCCAACGGGAGCTCACCACCCCCTCCGAGATCAGCCGCATCGAGCCAGCCTTCGAGTGTCCCTGTGGTACCGATCCCGATCCAGTCCACTCCGTGACGTGCCATGACTCCACGGGCATCGTCGACCGTCGAACCACGGTCCACGACCGGTCCTTGCTCGACTTCCACCGTGCGTATCGGGATCAGCGATAGCCGCTTCAGTCCCCTCTCGGGACCCAGGAAGTCGATCACGAAGTCGTTTGCGGGAGCCTGGAGGATCTGCATCGGTGTGTCGCACTGCTCGAGGACCCCGCCGATGTTGAGGATGGCGATCCTGTCCCCGAGCTTGATCGCCTCGTCGATGTCGTGGGTCACCATCACGATCGTCTTGTGGAGACGCTCCTGGAGGGCCAGGAACTCGTCCTGGAGCTTTCCCCGCACGATCGGGTCGACGGCTCCGAAGGGTTCGTCCATCAGCATCACGGGCGGATCGGCAGCAAGTGCCCTCGCCACCCCGACGCGTTGACGTTGGCCGCCTGAGAGCTCGGATGGGTATCGGTTCCTCATGGAGGGATCGAGATCGACGACTTCGAAGAGCTCGTCGATCCGTGCCATGGTGCGCTTCTTGTCCCATCCGAGCAGGGCGGGCACGGTCGCGATGTTCTGTTCGATCGTCCGGTGGGGGAGAAGGCCGATCTGCTGGATGACGTACCCGATCCCGCGCCGAAGCTCGGGGGCACCCACCTCGGTGATGTCCCTGCCGGCCACGGTGATGGTGCCGCTGGTCGGGTCGATGAGGCGGTTGATCATCTTGAGGGTCGTGGTCTTCCCACAGCCGGAGGGTCCCACGAGCACGACGATGTCCCCCTCGTCGACGTCGAGTGACAGGTCGGTCACGGCGGGGTCCGCAGAGCCGTCGTAGACCTTCACGACATTGCGCATCCGGATCATCGGTGTCGTCGTCACGTTCGGCAGCCTACGCAGGCACGCGTCAGACGCGGACCCAATTGCCACGGCCGAGGAGCTGGCGACCCGGTACGGGTACGATTCCGATCACGTAGCCCGGAGAAGGACAGATGAGACGGCTCGCACCCTTGCTGTTGATCGGAATCATGATGATCGCTGCCTGCGATGCCGTCGATCTCCCCACGACCACCACGGACGGATCAGGGACCGAGGCGCCCGACACGACCGAGGCGCCCGACACGACCGAGGCGCCCGACACGACCGAGGTGCCCGACACGACCGAGGTGCCCGACACGACCGAGGTGCCCGACACGACCGAGGCACCGGACGCTACGGATGACGAGCGGGAGACACCGTGGTGGGTGCTGATCATCGTTGGAATCGGGCTCGTGCTCGTCGTGTCCGCCCTCACCCGGCGTGGATCGCGCCAGGCAACGGTGACGTCCGGACCGTTGACGTGGAAGGACAACGCGCGACGCGGTTATGCGGAGGCCCGATGGCTCTACGACGCCCTCGACGAGGACATGGCAGTCTGGCGAGGGAACGCCACGTTCGACCGAACGGCACAAGTCGGTGCGACCGCCGCCACGAGCCGTGCAGAGACGTGGAAGGACCTCCAGCGACGGCACGGCGATGCCTCCAACGCCCTGTACGCGCTCGAGGCAGCCGCTCCCGACGGGCGGACCGCCGAGGCAGCACGTCGGGTCATCACCACGATGCGCACGACTCGTGAGATGGTCGACGCCAGGGCCGAGGCCCGATTCGCGTACCGTACAGCTGACGCCGCCGGCGTTCCCCCGAACGAACTCATCGAAGCGCGCGATCGGGAGGTCCGGTCCTCGAGGAACCTCGCCGAGGCGCGAAACGCCTACGCGAAAGCGCTGACGGACCTCTCGACCCTCGTCTGAGCGCTCACGCCGAGCCGAGCCGTGCGAGGTCGACGTTGCCACCTGAAACGATCAGGCCAACCCGCCTTCCCGCAAACCGGTCTGGATTTGCGAACACCGCTGCGAATGCGGTTGCCGCTGACGGCTCGATGACCTGTTTGGTCCGTGTGACCACGAACCGCATGGCTTCGAGGATCGCCTCCTCATCCACGGTCAGGATCTCGATGCCGTGCGACGACAGGATCTGGAACGCCGCTGCGCCGATACCCGTCAGCAGCCCATCTCCCACACTCAGCGACCCTGTGGCCGGATACCGGATGCCGTCGCGCAGGGAGCGGGCAGAGTCGTCGACGACGTGGGGTTCCGCTCCAACGGCCCCGATCCCGTTCTCGGAGCAGACGATCGTCGTCCCCGAGAGCAGCCCGCCACCGCCGATCGGCGTGATCACGACGTCCAGGCCCGCGATGTCGTTGACCAGCTCCAATGCCGCCGTTCCCTGTCCGGCGATGACCATCGGATCCTCGAAGGGGTGGACAAGCGTCCTGCCCGTCTCTGCGATGAGCTGTTCGACGACGGCGTCGCGCTCGGATTGGGCGCAGGTGACGATGGTGGCCCCATAGCTCTCGACGGCAGCAACCTTGACCTCGGGCGCGTGGTCGGGCATGACGATGATCGCCGACGTGCCTGCCACGGATGCTGCGTAGGCGAGCGCCTGGCCGTGGTTGCCGGAGCTGTGTGTCACGACTCCGCGCATGCGGTCAGCCTCTGACAGGGACAGCACTGCGTTCATTGCACCGCGCGCCTTGAAGGCTCCCACCTTCTGGAGGTTCTCGGCCTTGCAGAAGACGGTGGCCCGAGCGCGTGCGTCGATGAGCCTGCTCGTGAACACCGGTGTCCGATGGATCAGGCCAACGAGGCGCTCGGATGCAGCAACCACATCGCCGTAGGTCGGTAGCTGCTTCATGGGCGAACCGCGGTGCGTCGGATCCTCACATCCCCGGTTGCGACGGCATACAGACCGACGCCGATGGCCATGAGGGCGTGCCACACGGCATGGGGTTGGAGATACGCCGACGGATCGCAGAGGGGTCCGCCAGTGCGGCCCGCGACGAGGAATGCAATGGCGAGTCCGAACAAGACCAGCGAGAGTCCGTAGCCGGGCTGTGCCGGCGATCCGAGCCTGCGAAGGGCGATGTCCCCGGCGATGAGGGCGGCAATGCCGAGGGCGGCCAAGCCGTTCGTGATTCCGGGAGAGACTCCGAGGGCGACACCAGAGACGATCACGGCAGCGCCGACCGACCCCCAGATGGTTCTGGGAGTCCACCCGAGACCCGCTCCGAGGTTGGCGAAACCGACGACGATGACGACGACGAGGAACGTGATGTCGTGGGCGAAGTTGCTGGGGGCGCTCTGGGGCCCGTGGTACAGGAACGAGCCGATTCCCGTTGCGATCAGTGCTCCCACGAGCACCCATCGCACTGCCCGCTCGTGGCCGCTTGCCCGTCGTGCCCATCCGATGAGCGCTACGCCGACGATGGAGAACGCGAGACTCGAAAGCGCGTTGGCCGGCTGGGCGAGGGCGCCGTCACCGATCAGCTCGCAATCGGATTCACCGAGGGCATCGATCCACACCCATTTGCTCATCGCGCCACGGTACCGGTCCGGGCGCTCGATCAGTGTGAGATCGCCCATGGAAAGGGTTCAAGGGTGTGCGTCGAGCTGCCGACAACGCG
>CAZYGP010000034.1:11600-12817 GCA_964647265.1 uncultured Acidimicrobiaceae bacterium
CCGAGGGAAGCCACACGGGCGTGCGCGCAGGTTTCACCGGGAAGGCGGCCCGCGAAGGAGAGGTCGCCATGCAGACACTGGCTCAACGGATCCGTGCCAAGGAGTTCACCCGATCGCGCCGCGGCTTCGATTCGGACGAGGTCGAGGCGTTCCTCGAGACGCTCTCGGACGAGGTCGAGGCGCTCGAGTCCGAGCTGCGGAAGGAAGCTGTTCGTGCGAACGCACTCGAGCGGCGTGTCCAGACCCCTGAACAAGCCGAGGGGAACCTCGAGGCCGCGTTCCTCGCGGCTGCCGAAACCAAGCAGAAGCTCATCGACGAGGCCCAGGAACGCGCCCGCCAGATCATCATCGAGGCCAGGGCCGAGGCGGAACGGCTCGTCGAGGTCCCCAAGACCGAGGCCCATCGCGCACAGGAGGAGACCACTGCGATCCTCCTCCAGGCCAAGGAGAGGCTCGAGGCAGCATCCCGCGAGGCCGCAGCGATCGAGGAGCGGGCACGCGCCGAGTCCGCACAACTCGAGGCTGATTCCGCCGAACGCGGACGGCGGACCGTCGAGGAGGCGGACCGTCGAGCCCAGGAGACGATCGACGCTGCGCGACACGAGGCTGCGATCCGCATCGCGGCCGCACAAAGGGAGTCCGCCGATGTTCGCTCGGAGCTCGAAGCAGAGCACTCCGAACTCCTCGAACGCGTACGAGCCCTCCAAACGGCGGTCGTCGGCATGCTCGAGCACGGCGCGGCCCGCTCGCCTGACATCGCCGCTGTCCTGGACAGGGTTGACGACGGATTCCGGGACGAGCAGGTTCGAGCCGAAGCCGGCTGACGACGAGGCACATCGATCTCGGTAGTGCTGTGATGAAGGGCGGTTGGCAGGCCTCCCGGTAGCATTCCCTTCAGCGGAGGTGGATCGAAGTGGCAAGGAACAGGGGACGCGGGGTTGCTGACGTCGCCCGGTACACGGGTTCGTCGACGAAGCCCCCATCCTTCCGTCCCGAGCCCGACGACGAGCAGGTGACGTCGGGCACCACGTTCGCGCTCGTCGCGCTCGTCGTGTTCCTCGTCATCGTGTTCGCTGCAGTCCGCTTCGGCATCCAGGGCATCGAGGGCGACATCGAGGCCAGGGCCGCGGAAGCGCTCGCGGCCAACGAGTACCAGAGCGTGCAGGTCGCAGCCCATGGGACCGTCGCGACGCTCAGCGGTACCTATCGGGAACCGC
>CAZYGP010000035.1:0-12782 GCA_964647265.1 uncultured Acidimicrobiaceae bacterium
GAACTCGCCCGCACCCACTACCGGTCCAACGGGCGGTGGTCGCTCCCGATGACGGTGAGGGTCCCGTACGGAGGCGGCATCCACGGTGCGATGTACCACAGCCAATCCATCGAGGCGTTCTACGCACACGTTCCCGGCCTCAAGGTGGTCGTGCCCTCGACGCCTGCTGATGCCGTCGGTCTGCTCCGATCGGCGTTCGAGGATCCCGATCCCGTGATGGTCCTCGAGCCGAAGAAGCTGTACCGCCTCGCGACCGGCGTGATCCCGACAGGCGACCACCGCGTTCCGATCGGACGGGCCGCACTCCGAAGGGACGGAGGCGACCTCACGATCATCGCATATGGCACGATGGCCCACTTCGCGGTCGAGGCCGCAGATGCCCTTGCGCAGGATGGAATCGCCGTGACCGTCCTCGATCTGCGCTCGCTCCGCCCACTCGACTGGCCATCGATCGAAGCCGCAGTCCAGAGGACCTCCAAGGCGCTCATCGTCCACGAGGACAACGGCTTCGTCGGATACGGGGCGGAGGTCGCAGCCCAGATCGCGGAGAAGGCCTTCGAGTGGCTCGATGCACCGATCCGCCGCTACACGGCGCCTGAGGTCCCCGCCTTCCCATTTGCGGCATCCCTCGAAAGCCAGGTAATGCCCAACGTGGACGGGATCATCGAGCAGGCGCGGTCACTCGCTGCGTGGTGAGGGGCCCTTCGCGTCCCCACCAGAGCGGGTAGCCGGCGTTCCGGGACGGCAGGAGGACCTACGATCCGGGGATGCGGATCCGAATCGCGACTCAGGACGACGTCGGGGACATCGTCGCATTCACCACAGGCACCTTCGAGTGGGGCGACTACGTACCCGAGATGATCGGTGAGTGGGTCGGTACCGATGACGGCGTCGTCATGGTCGCCGTCGACGACACTGATCGGCCGGTCGCCATGGCGCGCGCTGTGTTCCTGACGGCGACCGAGGTGTGGTCCCACGCGGCGCGTGTCCACCCGGACCACCGGGGGAAAGGGATCGCAGGAGACCTGGCGGATGCGCTCATGGGGTGGACGTCGGACCACGGCGGGGAGATCATGCGGCTTCTGATCGAGGACGACAATCTCGCATCGGTCCGACACATCACGAAGAAGGGGTTCAACAGGTCCGTATCCGTCGTTCGAGCAACCCGTCCTGTCGGTGCCGCCTCGCCGAACCCCGAGGGGAACGGCGGCCTGCGTCATCCCTCTCCCCTCCGTGCGCGTCCTGGCAACTCCCACGACCTCGTTCTCGTCCGCTCCTCGTGGTCGACATCATCGGTTGGGCGGTCGCTGCGCGGACTCGTCGCCACCGGGTGGTCATTCCATCGCCTCAGGGACGAGGACATCGCAACGGCCGCCGCGACGGCGAACCTGTGGGAGGTCGGAAACTCATGGGTCATCACGGAGTCGATCGCACCGACCTTCTCCGTTCGCCTCGTCGACACCGACGAGGACGAGGCCCACGACGTGATCAGGGCACTCATCGACACGGCCAACAACCGGGGCGCTGAGATGATCACGATGTGGCTTGCGGACACCGACTGGATGGTGCAGGCCGCACGACGCACGGGCTGCGACGTGACGGGCCACGGGATCTGGGAGCGCCCGGTCTGACCGGGTTCACCGGGTGCGCAGGGCTGCGGCGTAGAGCTCGACAGGGTGAACGATGTCGAAACCGTCGTCGAGGAAGCGCCGAAGCTGCATCTCGCATCCTGCATTCGCCACCGCGACGGTCCGGGCCGTGGTTCCCTCGACGGCTGCGGCCTTGCGCTTTCCGAGCGTTGCACCGGTGTCGGGATGGTCGAGTTGGTACAGACCCGCTGCACCGCAGCACAGCCCCCCACGGTCGGCGTCCACGACCGTGAAACCTGCGGCCTCGATGATCCGTCGCGGCTGATCAGTGATCCGCTGGCCATGCTCGAGGTGGCAAGGGTCGACGACGGCCACGATCCTTCCGGTCGATTCGAAGGTCGGCAGATCGCCCGCCTCGATCGCCGAGGCGATCAGCTCGGTGATGTCGTAGGTCGATGCGGCGATCGCGGCGCCAGCCTCACCGTGTCGACCGTACCCCTTGAGATGAGCGCCACATCCTGCGACATCGACCGTGATGACATCGCTCCCGGTGAGGGCCTCGATGTTGCGGGTGGCGTATCGACGGGCATCGTGGCCGAGTCCGGCATGGGCGGCGAGGGCCCCACAGCACGTCTGATCCCTCGGCGCGTCGACTCGGTAGCCAGCGGCAACGAGAACCTCGATGGATGCCCGGTGGACGCCCGTGAACCACACGTCGGCGACGCATCCCGTGAACAGCGTGACGGTGCGCTCGCCGGAACCCCAGGTGCCACCGCGCAAGGACGGGAAGAGGAGGGGTATGGATCGGAGTCCCCTGGCCTGTCCTCCCATACGAGGCAGGTGCGAGAGAAGCCGCATGCGCTGGAGCATGGCAACACCGAACGTTGCGAGCCTCATCATCATCGGCCACCCGAGGATGCGTCCGATGGCGACGCGCTCCATCCGCCTACCACGGTGCCTGACCTGGTGGACGGCCTCCTCACGTGCGGCCTCGATGATGGCACCGTACGGCACCAGGGAGGGACACGCCGTCTCGCACGCCCGACACTGGAGGCAGAAGGAGGTGACCTCATCGAAGCGGCCGTCCACCGGGACTGCCCCACTGCCGACCGCTGCGATCGCTGTGAGCCTGCCGCGCGGGGATGCAGACTCATCCCCCGTCAGGCGGAACGTCGGGCACACCGGGAGGCACAGTCCGCACGTGACACATGCGTCCAGGTCGACCCGGAGCGGTGGCCGGCCGGTCACCCAGGTCACGTCGCACCACCCGGAAGCATGCCGGCGGACAGGATGGCGTGTGGGTCGAACAGCGACTGCACCCGCAACTCGATGTCCCGCGCGTTCGGCACTGCACCCCAGCGGTCCGGCATCGGTTCGGCGACACGCCATCGTTCGATGACGACGATCCCGCCGATGGCGAGGATCTGGGAGCGCATCTCGCCGATGTCCTCGGCGGTCGCCTTCGTGAGTCCGACGTCGACGATCCCCACGCCGTGTTGGGCGATGAACCGCTCGGCCATCCACGTCCTGATGGCCCCAACCGCCCTCGACGTCGAACGGGCCGGCACCCTGACCGACACGACCACGGGCTCGGACAGTGACTTCGGCCAGTGGAGGCCATCGGTTGCGCCGTTTCCCACGACGCGCTCGGCATGGGTGATGGCTGCGGGCGCACCCTCGACGTACACGGCCGATCCGTCACTGGTCTCGAGGATGGCGGACGGCCGGTGGAGCACGCCGAGGCAAGCGGTCGGATCGTCGGCAGGAATCGTCGCCGTTGCCCTCGGTGCTGGCCAGAGCTTGACGCTCACCTCCGTTATGAGGCCGAGAACGCCATGGCTTCCCGTCACGAGGCGCGCCAGGTCGTACCCCGTGACGTTCTTCACGAGCTGCCCCCCTCCCCTGACGACCTCGCCGTAGCCGGTGACCAGCGTGACACCGAGGACGCGGTCGCGGGTCGGTCCGTACCTGAGCCTCCGATATCCCGACGATCCGCATGCCACCACACCGCCGACTGTGCGGGCGGGGGTCGTCTCCGGGAGGACAGCGGACTGCGCAGCGCTGGCAAGGGCCGCCTCGAGCTCTCCGAGCGTCGTACCCGTTCTCAGCGTTGCCGTCAGGTCGTCCGGCGTGTGGTCGATCATGCCAACCAAGCGGCGCGTGGAGATGGCGAACCGACCCGGCGAGAGCGGCAGATCGGCATCGGCTCCGCTTCCGACGAAGGTCGTCGGGATGCGTTG
This sequence comes from uncultured Acidimicrobiaceae bacterium, assembly GCA_964647265.1. Classification (GTDB taxonomy): domain Bacteria; phylum Actinomycetota; class Acidimicrobiia; order Spongiisociales; family UBA5794; genus SZUA-442. Next base: position 3,830 of record CAZYGP010000035.1, read on the forward strand.
GGATGCGACATGCCGGATCATCTCGCATGCCTCTTCTGACGTGGCCGGAGCGAGCAGAGTCCCTCGATCGGTGCCCGCGGTGTCTGTCAGCACCGCGTCGGGGAATCGGTCGGTCAACACCTGCACCGCTTCATCGGGCACGGCATCGGACCTCGTCACAGGCGTGTCCCCGAGGCATCGAAGCACCGCGATCCGGACGGCAACACTTTGCCCGGATTCATGATCCCGTCAGGATCGAAGGCCTCCCTGATCCGCGCCTGGGCATCGAGGTCCAGGTCTGAGAAGACGAGCCGCATGAGGTCCCGCTTCTCGACACCCACCCCGTGCTCACCCGTGAGGGACCCTCCCGCCTCGATGGAAGCCACCACCATCTCCGTTGCGGCATCGTGTACACGCTCGAGCATGCCGGGTTCGCGCGCATCGAAGGCGACGAGCGGATGGAGGTTGCCGTCGCCTGCGTGGAAGACGTTGAGCATCGAGAGGCCCGACCGGTCGGCGATCTCGTAGATCCGCTCGAGGACCGCAACGAGCGCCGTGCGCGGTACGACCGTGTCGTGCAGGTAGTAGTCAGGTGCCATCTGGGCCACAGCGCCAAAGGCCGACTTTCGCCCCTTCCACAGCAGTGCGCGCTCGGTGGCATCGGCGGCGATCCGAACCGTCGTCGCCGCATGTCCGGCTGCAATGGCCGCGATGATCTCGGCCTCCTCGGCGACTGCGTCCGGGACGCCGGTGACCTCGACGAGGAGGACGGCCTCCGCGTCGAGCGGATACCCGGCATGGACGAATCGCTCGACCGCGGCAACCATCGCACGGTCCATCATCTCGAGCGCGGCGGGCACGATCCCTCTCGCGATGATCGCCCCGACGGTCGCTGCGGCCGATGCGACCGACGGGAACCCGACGAGGATCGTCGCGACGTCCGGAGAATCGTCGGTGAGCTTGACGAGCACACGGGTGACGATCCCGAGCGTTCCCTCCGACCCGACGACGACAGCCCGAAGGTCGAGTCCCGGCGGATCGGGCACCTCCCCGCCGACCATGACGACATCGCCGGCGGCGGTCACGAGCTCCACGGCGAGTACGTGTGCAGCCGTGGAGCCGTCGACGAGGCAATGGGGCCCTCCGGCGTTCGTCCCCACGTTCCCACCGATCGTGCATGCCTGCTGCGAGGACGGATCGGGGGCGAAGTGGAGTCCGTGACTCCTGACCGCATGGGTCAGGTCGAGGTTGATGACACCGGGTCCGACCCATGCAGTCCGACCGACAGGGTCGATGTCGTGGATGTCGTCGAGTCGGGTCATGACGACGAGGACGCCGGGAACGACGGGTACGGCACCACCGGCGAGGCCCGTTCCCGCGCCCCTGGGAACGATCGGGACACCGTGGTTCGCAGCGATCCGGACGACTGCCGCGACCTCCTGGGTCGTTTCCGGAAGGGTGACGGCGAGAACCGTCCCTGAGCGAACGCCCGCATCCTTCGCGTACACGGCGAGATCGAGGGGATGGTGATGGACACGCTCGGGTCCGAGCAACCGTTCGAGGTCGGCAACGAAGGTCATGGCGCTACGGTACATCGGCCGGTGGTGCTCATCCCCGCCTACGCGCCGGGGCGCCCCAACCCCCGCCACCCGGGGTGAGCACGAGGAGCCTGTCACCCGATGCGACATCGAAGGTGCACTTCGATGGGAGTCGCTCCGTGGTGCCATCCGCCCTGTAGAGCCAGTCCTCGCCGGGTGCTCCGGGTGCTCCGCCTGCGACGCCCCACGGTGCGGTGAGGCGCCGCTCGCCCATGAGCGAGACGACGGCGTCCTCACCGAACGTGATTTCCCGCTCGATGCCCTCCCCACCGGCGTATGTTCCGTCGCCACCGCTTCCCCTTCGGAGCCGATACCGGGTGACCGCGAAGGGGTAGTGGGATGCGAGGGATGTGATCGGGGTGTTCTTGGTGTTCGTCATCCCGGTCTGGATGCCCGATTGACCATCACGACCGGGCCGCGCCCCCTGGCCTCCGGCGACGGTCTCGTAGTACGCGAAGCGGTCGTTGCCGATGAGGACGTTGTTCATCGTTCCCTGGCTTGCGGCCGGTATGCGATCGGGTGCGATCATCGCAAGGGCGCCGAGCAGGGCATCCGCTATCCGCTGGGAGGTCTCGACGTTCCCCGCCGCAACGGCGGCGGGAGCCAGTGCATCGACGAGCGACCCCGGCCGCGTGATGAGATGCAGGGGCCTGTGCGCGCCTCCGGTGGCGGGGATCGTCGGGTCCGTGGCGACACGGGCTGCGTAGGAGAGACAGGATCCGGTCACGGCCCGCACTGCGTTGATGTTGCCCGCGATCTGATCACAGGTGTCACCGAAGTCGGCTTGGAGGTCGCTCCCCGAGACCGTCACCCGCACCGTGATCGGGAGGAGTTGCCCCTTCCATTCCATGTGGTCGGTGAACGAGACCGTGCCGTCGGGGAGGGCTTCGATCGCGTGTGCCATCCGACGTTCCCCGTAGTCTCCGAGGGCGACAGACATCGCCGTGAATGCGTCGGGCCCGATGCGCTCCACGAGGGACGCGAGCCACTGCGCCCCCGCCTCGTTCGCTCCGAGCTGGGCGCTGAGGTCACCTCGTCGCTCGGCAGGTGTGCGGGTGGCTGCGAGGAAGGGAACGAGGAACGGCTCTGCCCATTCGCCATCCACGACGGCGACCATCGGTGGGACGACGATGCCCTCCTGGGCGACCTCGGTCGCATGAGCAGGCATGGATCCTGGAGCCTCGCCGCCGACGTCTGCGTGATGCGCACGGTTCCCCACCCAGCCGACGAGTCGCGATCGCACGTGGACGGGACGAACGAGTGTCAGGTCGTTCAAGTGGGTCCCTCCCGCGAACGGGTCGTTCACGGCGTACTGGTGACCCGGTTCCGGGTCCGCACCGAACCTGTCGATGACCGCGGCGACCGATGCAGGCATCGACCCGAGGTGGACGGGGATGTGCTCGGCCTGTGCCAGCATCTCGCCATCGGGCGTGAACACCGCTGCTGAGCAGTCGAGCCGCTCCTTGATGTTCGGCGAGAACGACGTGTTGCGCAGCACGATCCCCATGTCCTCGGCGATGCGGGCGAGTTGGTGGCGGGCGACCTCGAGAGCGATCGTGTCGACACTCAACGGTCGGCACCCATCGCGGCGAGCATCCGCCTGGCGATGTCGCGCTCGATGTCGTCAGGGACCGGCTGTGCGCCTGCGACCAGGCCGGCCCGGAACGCCGGCACGGCGACGCGCTCGAGCGAGAGCGCCTGGAGCAGGAACCCGAGATCCATGGACTCGATCGAGTTGCCCTTCGGTTCGCGCCCTGCGAGGTTCATCATGCGGCCCTCTGCGAGAAGGATCACATGCCGCCCGCCGGGAAGGTCGATCCGCTCGATCGCCTCGTCCAGCAGTGTTCGACCCGTCGCGCGGGCATAGAGCGCGGGCACGTCGATCTCCAGCGGGAAGTGCCCAGCGTTCGCCAGAACGGCGCCGTCGATGAGGGCGTCGAACACGGGATCGGCCACGACACGGGGGTGGCCGGTCGCGGTGATGATGACCTCTGCCCAACCCGCCAGCTCGCCGATCGTGCCGACGCGGTAACCGTCCCATGCGGCCTCGAATGCCTTGAGCTCGTCGATCTCGACGACCGCGACCTTGCCGCCGAGCGATCGCAGGTACTGCGCGATCCCGCGCCCGCACCAGCCGTAGCCGATCACGAGGAACCGCCGTGCCGGGATGCGCAGGTTCGTGATGCGCATCAGGCTCTCCGCGACCGACTGTCCCACCGAGTGCTTGTTCTCGCCGATGGCCTTCAGCAGGGAGTCGTTGATGACGATGACCGGAAACGGGACCAGACCGGCGAGTTCGGTGCGCAGCCGCATCCCGCCGCTCGTGGTCTCCTCCGTTCCTCCCACGATGCCCGTGCCCCCGGTGGTATCGCCGCGGGCCACGGCGGAAGGGTCGACACGGGCCGCGGCGAGCGCCGCGAGATCCGCACCGTTGTCGAGGAGGATCGTTGGCCGGGCCGCAGCCACCGCTGCAAGGTTCCCGTGATGCTCCTCGAGGGTGTCAGCCCTTCGTCCGTACACCGCCATCCCGAGGCTTCGGAGGTGAGCGACCACATCGTCCTGCGTGGAGCCGTGGTTGCCGGTCGCGACGATGTCAGCTCCGCCCGCCTGCAGGGTTTCGAGTAGCACTGCGGTCTTCGGCTCGAGGTGGAGGGACATGCCAACGAGGTGGCCCGCGAACGGTCGCGATTCGCCGAAGCGGCGTCGCTGTTCTGCGAGCAGGGGCATGCGGGACCGGATCCAGGCGATCCGGGCGGCGCCACGGTCGGCGAGATCGGCAGAGCGGTTGGTCATCGTCCCACTCTAGGAATCGTGCGCGAAAGGGCTTGGCGTCACCAGGTGATCACGAGCGAGCGATCGTCCTGCACGACGGCCCGATCACCGATGTCGATGAACGTGGTCGCTCCGGACTCCTCGATGATGGCGGGGCCGTCGACGATCGCGCCTTCGGTCAACGAGACGCGATGCACGATCGACGCAGGTCGGCGGAGGCCGTCGCTGCACACCACGGCGCGTTCTACCGGCTGTGAAGCGTCGGATCCCGGTCCGGATTCTGGGTCGAGGGTGGGTCGAACGGTGAGCGGGGCGGTGCCGAAGCTCGCGGCCCGCACCGCGACGATCTCGATGGGGTCTCCTCGACGCGCAAACCCGTACCGCCGGGTGTGGGCGTCCTCGAAGCGGCTGACCACCACCTCGATCACCTCGTCGGCGTCCCAGTCGACAGTGATCTCGTGGGCCTGGCCACGGTACCGAACGTCCAAGGAGTGGACGGTACTGGTGACGGTGTGCCCCGCCCGCAGGATCTGGTTCGCGGTGTCGTGCGCGAGCTCCGATGCTGCTGCTGCGGCCGTCACGAGATCGCCATCATCGATGTGGACCGAGCGGGCACCGTCGGCGCGAGGAGGCGCGAGGAGGAGGCCGATCGCGGAGAGCACGCCGGCATGGACGGGCACAGCTACCCCTGCCATGCCGAGCGATCGGGCGACTGCGGTTGCGTGGAGACCGCCTGCTCCCCCGTAGGCGATGAGCATGGCGTCGGTGGGGTCCGCACCCTGATCGACGGACACGGATCGCACGGCGCCTGCCATGACCTCCTCGGCGATTGCCACGATGCCGAGGGATGCGTCCTCGACTGACAGGCCGAGTGCGCTTGCGATCGGGCGGATCGCGTCGCGAGCGAGGTCTTTGTCGATCGCTATCGCGCCGCCGAGTGAGCCACCGGGATCGATCCGGCCGAGGATGACGTTCGCATCCGTGACCGTCGGTTCGGTGCCACCCCGTCCGTAGCAGGCCGGTCCCGGCATCGCTCCCGAAGACCGTGGTCCCACGCGCAGGGCACCGCCCGGATCGATCCAGGCAACCGATCCACCGCCGGCACCGACCGTGTGGATGCCTACCGATGGGAGGCGGCACGTGTATCCGGCCACGGAACGCTCATATGAGATGTCGATGAGACCGCCCTCGATGAGGCACACGTCCGTCGACGTGCCGCCCATGTCGAAGGAGACGACTGCGTCGTACCCGAGCGCATCCGCAACGGCCCGCGCCGCCACGACGCCGCCGGCGGGACCTGAGAGGAGGACCGCTGCGGGGAGGGCAGAGGCGTCATGGAGCGACATGAGTCCCCCGGAGGAACGCATGACCGACACGGACCCCGCCACCCCGGCGGTGACGATCTCGTCGTGCAGCGCCTCCAGGTATCGGCCGGTGACCGGTGTGAGGTAGGCGTTGAGCACCGTCGTTGAGATCCGCTCGTACTCACGGAACTCGGGAGCGACCTCGCTCGACAGTGAGATCGGGGACGCTGAACCGCCTGAACGAACCATCTCCGCGATGGCCCGCTCGCGTTCAGGCGCGTGATGGCCATCGATGCACGCAATAGCGATGGACTCGGCATCACCCACCGCCACCGCCTCGGTCTGTGCGTCGACCCCGATCCGATCGGAGCGTGGGACGAGGGGCTCTGGTCGGTCATGGAACGGGTCGTAGAGCGAGGGGCGGTCCTGGCGGGCGATCTCGATGACGTCCTCGAAGCCCGCGTCGGTGATGAGGACGGTGTGCGCACCCTTGTGCTCCAGGAGTGCGTTCGTCGCGACGGTCGTACCGTGGATCAGGGTCGAGATGCCACGACCAGGAGGGGTGATGCGTCGAGCCCCTCGGGCGACTGCAACTGACTGGATCGGCGACGTCGGCACCTTGGTTGTCGTGATCACCCCATCGTCGACGAGGACGATGTCCGTGAACGTGCCCCCGACATCGGCGCCGATGATCATGCCAGGCGTCCGGTACTGTTGTCCGTGGAACGAAGGAGGTCGACGCCAGTGCCTGTACGAACGGAACGCACGCCGAACCCCGCTGCCATGAAATTCAGCGTCGGTGCCGCCGTTGGTGGTCCTGCAACGATCTCCAACCCTTCCCGAGCCGAAGGATGGGTCGCCACCGTGCTCGCATTGGAGGGGGTCGCGTCCGTCTTCATGACGGCCGACTTCGTGACGGTCACGGCGACGCCTGGTGTCGAATGGGACGTACTCGCACCAGCGGTGGCCGACGTCCTCGAGGCCGAATTCGGCTGATCACGACTGCTTGGTGCCCTGCGCAACCACCCATGGCTGGTATTCGACGAGGGGAAACGACGCGCGCCCGAGTTCTGCCGTGAGACCGGCCATGACGCCCTTGCGCTCGGCGGGCGGGACGAGGTCGATTCCAAACCACATCCCCTCCGCGACCGCAGTGAGGTAGGCACTGGCATCGGCGAAGGCTGCAAGCGGGAGTTCGACGTGCCAGGACTGCACCGGCCGCAGGCCGCCGCGGATCAGAGCCATCTCCGTGGGGGCAACGACTCCCTGAGCGAGGTGGTCACGGAAGCGTCCGGCGTGGGGTCGGTACAGGATGGCACTCAGGCGGCTCGCGACCGTCGCGTTCACGAGGGCATCGGCGTCGACACGGCCGAGCCACACGTGTCCTCCCGGTCGCACGACTCGAAGCGCCTCGTCCAGCACATCGATGATGCCCCCGGGGCTCGGCCAGGCTTCGAGCATGAAGACGCTGACCATCGAGGACGGCGGGAGTCCCGTGGCGCTGACGGTGGATCCGGGATCGAGGACGGGCCCGTCGCCGAGAACGACGAGGCCGTCGACCTCATCCGCGATAGCCCAAGGAACGGCCGCACCGATCCGCTCCGCAAGGGGACCACCGACGAGCACGGGCCCCGTGCCGTCCACGCCGAGCTCACCGAGGGTGGTCTCCCACGCACGTCGGAGGGCGGCGGTCAGCTCGAGCATGTCGCAAGCGTAGACCCCGGACGTACCTTCGACTCACGAAGGCTCCACCCATTCCGAGGCCGATGTCACGGCACATGCCAGGGCACGTCGATCTCACCGGGCCACTCGACGACCCGCACGACGCCGTCCATGCGTCGCAACACAACGGAGACGCCGCGCACCGGATCACGGATGAAGCCTTCTCCATCGGACCGGATCATCCGGTACGCGACCGAGACGACGGTGTCCCCCGATGCGTTCCAATCCACGTCGAACGCACGTGCCCACTCGACGAAGGTCGAGCTTGTCGTTGGATCGCCCTCGGGCACTGTGTCGTGGGGTAATGGGTGGTCCCTCAGCTCCGGTGTGAGGGCCTCGCGAAGCGAGAGCGCTCCCTGGTCGGATCCATCGACCGTGTGGAGGTCGGTGACGAACCACTCGGCCGCCATGATCACCCCGAGGTCCACACCCGCATCGAGTGCCCGAAGGTCGGCTTCGGCGACGATCATCTGGGCACCTGCATCCGGTGGCCCGCCGAGGTCCGCCTGTCCCGATTCGATCCTCCCGGTCGCCTCGGTGTCGGTGATCGTCGTCGCAACCGGGTCGGCCACGGCGACAGGTGACGGCTGCCCGCCGTGGCCCGACACGAGTCGGAACCCGAGAACGGCCACGACCACCAGGCCGACTCCGATGCCACCGAGGTACCAACGACGATCGATGCCGTCACGCGTATCAGCAACGAGGTGTGACCATGGGATTTCCTCGAAGTCTTCACGCTCCACCATGACCTCCGGGTATCTCGAACACCTGTCCCGGATGGATCAGATCGGGATCGTCACCGATGGTGTGCCTGTTGTGGTCGTAGATCGACCGCCAGAACGAGGCGACAGAGGCACCGCTCGCATCGGAGCCTGCCTGCAGGAGCAAGGTCCTGGCGATCCTCCACAACGAATCCCCGCGCTCGACGACATACGTCGAGGGTGCTGAAGCCGACGCTCGTTCCGCGACCGCTTCCGCAGGTCCGGACGTGGGGGTGGTAGGAACCGAAGTGATGCGCACCGATGGCGGTGGGGTGGCTGCGGTCGCCGGCCGAACGGTCGACAGGGTGAGGGCGATGAACACACCCGCTGTGACGACGATTCGCCGCAGCCCCGAGGAGGCGGGCGGGCGGTGATGCGCGATCCCCCGATCGGCGAGCGCGACATCGGCGACGAGGCACAGTACGAGCGCAACGACGACGGACCAGGCGAGCACGAGTGGAGCTTCCATGGGGCGACCATGGCAACAACGGGTTGCCGATACAAGACCCCCGTCGAGGTCACTTGGCGAAGAGTTTCGCGACCTCCGAGGCGCTGCGAGCGGCCGACTGGTCGCCGAGCGCGTTGTCCTCGACCCGTTCGTTGAGACGGCCCGACCGAAGGGACGGAACCCTCAGGACGAAGTAGGTGAGTCCGCTCGTTCGCGTGTAGGTGAGGTCTCCGCCCATGCCGATTGCCAGCGATCGCGCAATCGCGAGGCCGAGGCCTACGCTCCCCTGGAGCAGAGGCTCCGCCCCTTCGTGTTGATAGCGGTCGAACAGCCGTGTGAGCCGGCTGTCGTCGATTCCGTCGCCATCGT
>CAZYGP010000036.1:0-12648 GCA_964647265.1 uncultured Acidimicrobiaceae bacterium
TCGCCGATCGTGAGCCCGTCGATGACCACGACCATGCCGTCCCCGAAGTCGATCATCATCCCGGCGAGGACCTGCGGCACGGTCGCGTCCAGGTCGACGGTGAGCGTCTGTGACGTCGCTCTACCCGAGGACAGATAGGGGATGATCTCTGATCCTTCCAAGGAGCCCATGGGCGGAAACTCCACGGTGACGTTGCCGAGTGAGCCGATGGTCACGTACTGGCCGACCATGGGAACGAAGTCGGCGGCCCCGCCGTCCATGATCCAGAAGGCAACGTCCAGCGGCTCCACATCCGCAGGGTCGAGGTTCCCGGCGACGACGGTCGACACGGCGAACCTGGTGGCACCTGTCGATGTGTCGGTCGCCACCACCCGTGCACCGATTTCGTCGGTGACCGCCACGAAACCATCCGGGAAACCCGTGGCCTCGACAGGCATGGCGGGCATCGTCGTCGTCGATGTCTCCTCGGCGAGCACCTCCTCCTCGACCGGACCGGTCACGACCGCGTACACGACGAACGCACCAACGAGGAAGGCTCCCAATGCCGCTGCGACCACTGCAGGCACCCACGGCAGCTCGGACGCTCCTTCCGCTTTCGTCCCAACGCTGTCGTCGGGGTCGTAGGGAGACCGCAAGAGGTCGCGGTAGTCCGGGTTCGGTCCGTCGCTCATCGCAGCCCCTCGAGGGAAACGACGAACTCCCCTGGCAGACGAACCCACACAACGGCCTCCATGACGAGGGGGATGTCCGCAGGGATCGCTCCTTCGACCCACGTGAGATTGAACCGGAGTCGACCCTCGGCCTCCCGGACCGCCGATCGCCATCCGGGACCGTCGCCGTCGATGAAGACCGAGTCGACCAACGACGGATCGATGGTCACACCCACCTGGACGATCGTCGACGTTTCCTGATCAGAGACGTTGATGAGCTCCACGGTGACGCCCTCGACGACCTCGAGGCGCGGTTCGTCCCGGGAGATCGTGAACGGGACGGTCAGCGGGAACAGGGCAACTGCGTCAATCACTCGAACACCCGTGATGTCGTCGAGCGAGAAGCCCTCCTCGACATCGAACCGCGCAACGCGCGTCGTCGGGTTGGCAGGGCCACCTTGAATCGTGCCCCCCTCTGTTTCGATGGACCACCCCCGCGGATAGACGTGGTCGAGATCCTCATTGTCGATCTCTGTCACCACACCACCGCCGACTTCCGGCACCGGCTCGACCCCTGCGTGGGGTGCGAGCGTCACGAGGTCGTAGGCGATCGCCACCGTCGAGCCGGACGACTCGAGGGCTGACGGCACGAGGGCGGCGGAGCCGATGATCGTCTCCGTCGGACTGACCTGGAACTCGGCAGGGGCCGGGGGCAGAGTGGTCGAGGTGACGGATGGCGGCAGCGAGGTCGCGTCCTCAGCCGTTCGGACCTCGCGGATCACGCGCACCCCGACGCTGCCGGCGGCGAACGCCCCGAGGGCGAACGCGACGACGATGAGAAGGACCGCTCTCGGTTTCACGCTGCCTCCGGCGTCGTACGGAGCCCTTGAGCCACGGATGGTAGGTGCACGTCCGGCCTGTCGTCGTGAGCCGCTCTAGGCTGGCGGCACCGCTCAACCGTCAGGAGAGGAGCCGATGCAGGCGCACGACCTCGTGGGAAGCTGGAGACTCGTCGATTGGACGGTCAGACTCAACGGTGGACGCGAGACGCGCCCGTTCGGCGGAAAGGCGACCGGGGTCATCACCTACACGGACGAGGGCCGGATGGTGGCGACGCTCATGAAGGCGGACCGTCCGGAGATCGGAACGCGCAGCTTCAACGAGGCCACCGCCATGGAGCGAGCGTCGGCGGCTGCCGGGTACCTGTCCTATGCGGGGACGTACGAGGTCGTCGGCGACCAGGTGCACCACCACGTCGACCTCAGCCTCTTTCCCGACTGGGTCGGCGGCACCCAGGTGAGGCACATCGGATGGATCACGAACGACGACGGATCCGTCGACCTCGAACTGTCCGACCTCGGAGTCGGGAACGACAGGGCCGCGACGATCCACCTGCGGTGGCATCGGATACATGAGCAAAGGAGCTGAGGTGGAGACCCTCGATGACTGGACACGCGCCGCAGCTGACATCGAGCCACGACGCGACCTCCTCATCGGAGGGACATGGCGCGAGGCGGCGAGCGGTCGACGGTTCGCGACGGTCAATCCCGCGACCGGCGATGTCATCACGGAAGTCGCCGAAGCGGCCGAGGCAGACGTGGACGCCGCCGTCAACGCGGCGAGGTCCGCGTTCGACGACGACGGTTGGTCGAGACGGTCCCCGAGAGAGCGAGGCACGGCGCTCATGCGCCTCGCTGACCTGATCGAGGCCAATGCGACCGAGCTCCAGCTGCTCGAGACGCTCGACGTCGGGAAGCCGGTCCGCTACTCGAGGAGGGTCGACGTCGAACAGGCGATGATGACGTACCGCTGGTACGGCGAGGCCTCCGACAAGCTCTACGACGACATCGCGCCGACAGGACCGGACGCGCTCGGACTCATCACCAGGGAACCGGTCGGCGTCGTTGCGGCGGTCACGCCATGGAACTTCCCACTCATGATCAGCTCATGGAAGCTCGCACCCGCCCTGATGGCGGGCAACAGCGTCGTCCACAAGCCAGCGGAGCAGTCACCCCTCAGCGCGCTGGCGATCGGCGAGCTCGCGCTCGAGGCCGGCATCCCACCGGGTGTCCTCAACGTCGTCCCCGGGTTCGGCGAGACCGCAGGCAGGGCACTCGGGGTCCACCCCGACGTCGACGCGGTCGCGTTCACGGGCTCCACATCGGTTGGCAAGCAGTTCCTGACGTACTCGGGTTCCTCGAACATGAAGCGCGTTTCGGCCGAGACCGGCGGGAAGACGCCGAACATCATCTTTGCGGATGCGCCGGATCTCGATTTCGCGATCTCCGCCGTCGGTGTCTCGATCTTCTGGAACACCGGGGAGATGTGCATTGCGGGTTCGCGCCTCATGGTCGAACGACCGATCTACGACGAAGTCGTCGAACGCGTCGCGGCCGGCTCGGCATCATGGATGCCGGGAGATCCCCTCGACCCCGCCACGAAGGCGGGTCCCATCGTCAGTGAGGAACAGCTCACGAGGGTGATGGGGTATATCGACCGGGGCGCCGATGAGGGAGCGAGGTTGGTTGCCGGCGGAAGCCGAACGCTCACGGCGTCGGGCGGATACTTCGTCGAGCCGACCGTCTTCGCCGACGTGTCGAACGACATGACTATCGCCCGCGAGGAGATCTTCGGGCCCGTCCTCGCCATCATCCCGTTCGACGACGCCGACCAGGCCCTCGCGATCGCGAACGACACGTCCTACGGCTTGTCCGCCGCCATCTGGACGTCGAACCTCGGTCGGGCACACACCCTTGCGCGCAACCTCCAGGCTGGAACAGTGTGGGTGAACAACTTCGACACGTCCGGCATCGTCGCCCCTTTCGGGGGCTACAAGGAGTCGGGCTTCGGGGGCAAGGACAAGTCGCTCCACGCGATCGACAAATACACCCAGACGAAGACAACATGGATCAACCTCGGAAGGGGCGGGATCTGACCTGGAGCGGGGTGGGACGACTTCAGTCGGGTTCGGTGTGGACGAAGCCCCTGTGGAGCCACACGAGCGGGTCCTCGGCACCGTTGGCCGCCAGGTCCGCTGGGCCGAACGCCTCCTCGACCTCGCCGTAGATGACCCAGTGGTCGCCCATCTCCGTCCGTTCGACGATCCGGCACACCATCGCCTCGAAGGCTCCGTCGAGGATCGGCCCGGAGCCCTCGACCTCGTGCCATCCCACGGTGCCGAACCGGTCGGCCCCACGCGTGGCAAACAGCATCGCGACGTCGCCGGTGCCTCGGGGCATGATGTTCACCGTGAAGGCATGACCATCGAGGAAGAGGGGCAGGGTCGTTGCCTGCTTGTCGATGCACACGAGGATGATCGGTGGTTCGGCAGACACCGATGTGAACGCGGACACGGTCAGGCCGGCAGGTCCGTCGTCGCCCGGGATGGTCACGATCGTGACCGTCTGGGCGACGCGCGCCATCAGATCCTTGAAGGTCCTGGAATCGACCGCCATGCGCCGTGTCTCCTCGTCGTGGCGGGAGCGTACCGGTCCGTGTGCGTCCGAGTCGCGAACCGCCGGACGGTATCGTGGGCCACCGAGGCGGTTCAGTGATGAGAGCGACGCGATCATGAGAACGACAGGATGAGGGACCGGATCGAGATCGTCGAGGTCGGGCCGCGCGACGGCCTCCAGAACGAGGCGACGATGCTGACCACCGAGGAGAAGCTGCTCCTCATCGACCACCTCGTTGCCTCGGGTATCCGTCGCATAGAGGCAGTCTCGTTCGCCCACCCCGCCCATGTCCCCCAGATGGCCGATGCAGAGGCGGTCATGGCCGGGATCGATCGATCCTCCGATGTCTCGTACATCGGCCTGGTGATGAACGAGCGCGGCTGGCAGCGGGCGAGAACGACGGGTGTCGACGAGGTCAACGTGCCGATCATGGCGACCGACACGTTCAATCTCCGGAACCAGGGCGCGACGACCGATGAGTCGCTCGATGTCCTCTCATCGGTCGTGTCAGAGGCAGCAGGCGACGGTGTTCGCGTATCCGCGGTGATCGGGGTGGCGTGGGGCTGCCCGTTCGAGGGAGAGGTTCCGATCGCTCGTGTGGTCGACATCGCCGAGCGTGTCGCGGGGACGGGAGTCGACGAGATCGGTCTCGCGGACACGATCGGCGTGGGAGATCCCTGGTCGGTCGCGGAGAGGATCGAAGCCGTCCGCCGCGTCACCGGTGAGATCCCCCTACGGGTCCACTTCCACGACACACGCAACACTGGCATCGCGAACGCATTCGCAGCGATCCAGAGCGGGGTGACGGTCCTCGATGCATCCGTCGGGGGCATCGGTGGATGCCCCTTTGCGCCGCAAGCCACAGGAAACATCGCTACGGACGACCTCGTCTACATGCTCGATCGAGCGGGCTTCGAGCACGGTATCTCCCTGCCTTCGCTCATCAGCGTGTCGCGCGGGCTCTCGGCGACTCTCGGATCACCCGTTCCGTCGGCCCTTGCGCGAGTCTCGGAATTCCCTGGCCACCGCTCGTGATCACACACGCCGTCGTCGTCCGATTCCACGAAGCGACGCCACCCGAGGCGGTGGCCAGGCTCTCCGATGCGCTCGACACCCTCCCCGTGGCGATCCCCGAGATCGTCACGCTCCACCACGGGAGGGACCTCGATCTCGTGGAGGGGAGCTGGGACTACGGCCTCGTCGCGACATTCGCATCGAAGGCCGACTACCAGATCTACGGGAGCCACCCTGTTCACCTCGAGGTCATCCGCGAGAACATGACGCCCATCCTCGCGAGCCTCGCACGGGTCCAGTTCGAGTCGTGAGCCTCAGCTCGGAACCGCCGCCGGGTGCACGAAGACGCGATACAGGGCTGCCGCGAGCAGCGCAGCGAAGACCGGGCCGAGGGACCAGAACGCCTCCACTCCACCGACCAGCGCCGCCCTCATGATGATCGAGCCTGCGGTGACCCTTGCGAGCCGCACACGTTCCCTGTCAATCGGGGTTTCGCCTGCGTCGCACAGGGATGCGACGTGGATACGGCGAGCAGCGACGAGCATCGCACCCCCGGCCGCTGCGGCCAGCAGGTAGGCCGTCTGTGTGACGTCGAAGGAAGTGTCGCCCGTTCCCCATACCCGCCACGCTGCGACACCCAGGCCTGCAACGACGCCGATGGAATAAGCAGCCACCGTGATCCTCCGAAGCGGACCGACCTCGGGCGCGGCCCACACCCACGCTCCTGCGGCAAGACCCACGATCCACAGTGCCGGATCCGAGGCGGCGAGGAACCCGACGCCGACGAGGACGGGGACGTCGAGGGCCTTCAGGGAGGCGCCGACGGTCCCTGCGACGAGCCGGATCGCGATGAGCGCGATGCCAGCGGCAATCGCCGACGGAACCACGAACACGGTGAACGCGAGGCTGATCGCCATCGCGATCGTCGCCATCGACGGCAGATCGGGTTCCAGCTCGCGTCCGAGCGCCCAACCGATGAACACCGCCACGGCAGAAAAGGCCGCACCGATCAACGTCAGGTCGTCGCGTACGAACGAGAGGCCGGCCATCACGCCGAAGGAGACGATCACGCCACCGACGGCGATGCGATTCGATGCGAGCCTCGGATCGAGACTGCGTCCGAGACCCGTGACGCTCGTGTACCTGGCCATCGCCGGAAGCTAATGCGCTGTCCAGGGCACTAGAGCGACGAGAGGAACTGGATGACGCGTTGGCGGTCGTCGGACGAGAGGAAGACGAAGGCATCTCGGGATGCCGACCCCTCTCCACCGTGCCACAGGACCGCTTCCTCGATCGTCCGGGCTCGCCCGTCGTGGAGGAATCCTGCGGTGGCGTTCACCGACCGAACGAGGCCGAGCCCCCAGAGCGGGGCGGTTCGCCATTCGCCCGGAGCGGCGAGTCCGTCCGTTCGGCCGTCGGACAGGCCGGGCCCCATGTCGTGGAGGAGCAGATCGGTGTACGGGTAGATCGTCTGGTGTGCGACAGCGTCGATCGGGTGATCTCCCGTCTCCCAACGGGCGACGTGGCACGTGGCACACCCGATCACCGCGAAGATCATCTCGCCCTCGACGACGCCTGGGTCACCGGCGGACGGACGACCCGGTACGGCGAGCGTGCTGGCATAGATGACGACATCAGCGAAGCGGTTCGCCGAGATCTCAGGAGACCCGCCGCTCACGGCCGTGGAGCACGCGACCTGGGGAATCGGGCAGTTCTCGGCCGGGAAGGCCGGCGAGGTCACACCGAGATCCAGAAGGTACGCGATGGCCGTCTGGTCGGCGATCGTCGCGATGTTCGCCTTGTACCCGAACCGTCCGATCGCCCTCTCTCCACCGAGGGTGGTGACCTCATTGACCCTTCCGGAGACGCCGTCGCCATCGTTGTCCCCCGGATCGGCGATGGCACGGATCTCGGATTCCGGTATCGCCTCGAGCAGTCCGAGGCCGATGAGCGCAGGTCCCACGCGCACACCGGAGGCGGTGACCCCATCGAGCGAACCGAACACCTCACGTTCGACCTCGACGATGGGTTCACGGAGCGAGTACGCAGTGCCGTCGGGATAGGCGGACGGGACCTCCCTCCACGACACCTTCAGCTGCGCCTCTGCGGGTACACCGTCGATCGAGGCGGTCTGGAGCTGGTGCCCGTATGCGTCGAGGGAGACGGCGGTCCCCGCGCCGTCCGTGAAGCGAAGGATCGGTTGGCTCACCGAACCGGGCGTTGCAGGCGCATCGGACCGCCCGTCCGCCGGATGGCAGGCCGCACACGACGATGCGAGATATGTCGGACCGAGCCCGTCACGTTCATCCCTCCCCTGCCCGGCGGGAAACCATTCCTCGGTGAAGAACACGTCACCGATCCGGAAGCGCGCACGCTGTTCGGCATCGAGGTTCGCCGCCGGTTGGCTGAATGCGCCGGGTCCGTGGTTGGACACGGTCCCCTCGCCCCCCGGGAACGCCGCACCGGCGTCGTAGTCGCCGTACGACCCGACGGAACACGCCCCGATGACGACGGCGGTGGCGAGCATTGCAGAGGGAATGAACGCAACAGTGGTGTGTCTCAAGGTCACCGGGCATCGTACCGATCATTCCGGGAGGGAATCCTCACGTGTGATGGACAGCACGAACCCGGCTCGATCGGGGACTACGCTGCGGCCACAGGACCAGGAAACGGCGGAGGCTTCGATGGGCAAACGCACCAGCCAAACGGCATCACCGAGCGAACCACGCGCTCGAATCAAACGCGGTTCGCTCCTCGGTGGCATGATCCGTCTCCTCGCCATCGTGGGTGGGGTGGTCCTCATCCTCTTCCTCGTGGGAGGTTGGTACTTCTCAGGTGAGATCGAGTCGGGCGCACTGAATCCGCCCACGAGTGAACCCGCAAGCCTCGACTGGGAGGTCATCGCGTCAGACCCGTCACAGGTGATGCTGCTCGGGTCACCATCGACCGACCAGGCGGGGGAGGAAGGCCTGAGTGCCATTCGTTGGGAGGACGGCTACGCACGGTCCGCCGGGCTCGTCAGGTCGACGGAAACGGGACAAGGGCTCGAGGACCTTCGGTCGCTCGAGTCCGGTCAGACCGTACCTCCCGTCGGAACCGACGCGAGGGTCGACGTCTACTACTGGCAGGGTCTCGACGACATCGGCGTCGAGGCCGAGATGGTCACGTATCGGTCTGACATCGGATCGTTCCCTGCGTGGTTCATCCCCGGAACCTCCGACACGTGGGCAATCGTCGTCCACGGCAAGGGTGGCACGCTCGAGGAGGCACTTCGCGTCATCCCGGCCCTCCAGGAGGAGGGATACCCCATCCTCGTGATCAATTACCGCAACGATGTCGGACAACCGAGGGATCCCTCCGGGTACCACACCTACGGGCAGACCGATTGGGTCGACATCGCAGGGGCGGTTCGGTATGCCAACGAGAACGGCGCAGTCGACCACGTCCTCGTCGGGTACTCGTACGCAGGTTCCATGATTGCCAGCTATCTGACGCAATCCCCGCTCCGGAACTTCACCCGCGCCGTGATCCTCGATTCGCCGGTGCTGAGCTTCACCGACACCGTCGACTACCGCGCCTCGCTGACCGATCTACCCCTTCTACCGGTCAAGCTCCCACAGGTGCTCACGAACTTCGCAAAGTGGATCTCGACCTGGCGATTCGACGTCGACTGGACCGCAACCGACTACCTGGACCAGACGAACAACATCCATGCACCGACGTTGATCTTCCATGGAACTGAGGATGTGTCGGTTCCCTATGCGACAAGCGCCGAGGCGGCGGACCTGCGACCTGACATCGTCACCCTGGTGACGACGGCGGCCGGGCACACGCGTTCGTGGAACCTGGCACCGGATGCCTACGAGGCGGCCATCACCGAGTTCCTCGGGTCGATCAACTGACGGAGCCGATCCACAGGTCTGCGACGTTCGTTCCGGTTCGGCCCGTCTCCACGAGGTCGCCTGAAGCCGCCAGGGCACGGTGGGCATCGAAGGACGCAGCGGCGCTCTCGGGGTCCACGCCACCGTTGCGCATGCGTGTGATGGAGGCGCCGTCCACGATCGCACCAGCAGCCGACGTCGGCCCGTCCATCCCGTCGGTCGCAAAGGCTCCGAACGTGCCATCCGTACCCTCGATTGCCGTAGCCGCGAGCAGCGCGGCGTGCTGATTGCGACCGCCGTCCCCCGCTCCCCGTACCTCGAGCGTCGGTTCACCTGCCGCGACGACGACACGGCCGTCCCCCATCCGCGTCACGAAACTCGTCAACGCCTCGGGAACACTCCCGGTGAGCGGCTCCTCAACGAGATCGACCGTGGCGCCACCTGCCTCGAGCTCGGCCGCTGCCGCACGTGCGGCCGTACGCGGCGAGCCGACGACGACAACGACCGCATCGTGGTCCGTCGCTGTCCTCACTCGCCTTTGTTCCACGGCCGAACGAACCGAGTCCGGTACTTCGAGCCGACTCTTCGTGAGAATCCGGCTGGCGCGGGTACCGAGGTCGCTCGGGATGGACGGCCCCGACGCAACCGTAGAAGCAGGACCGTGGGGCAGATCGCTCATCACCAGCGTGACGATGCGACGTGCCGCAGTGAACTCGAGAAGGCCGCCTGCCTTGACGGCACTGACCGCTGCCCTCACCTCGTTCATGTCCTCGATCGCGAGTCCGCTCGTGACCAGCACGTCATTGAGCGCGGCCACGTCCTTCCTCGTGACACCTGCAATGGGCACCTCGGCGAGCGCAGAGCCACCGCCGGACACACAGAAGATGACGAGGTCGTCCGCACCGACCGTGCCGAGGAACCGAACGAGCTCCGCACCTGCCTCGAAGCTCGCGGCACCGGGAACCGGGTGATCCCCGAGGATGATCCGAAGGGGACTCGAAGAAGCACGGTCGGTGACGACCAGGCCTCGGGTCGCTCCCGTCACCGAGCGCGCCGCCTCGGCCATCCCGACCGCGGCCTTGCCGATGCCGACGACCACCACCTCGCGCGGACGAGCGTTGAAGTGGGTAAGGGCGTCGCCGTGGCCGACCGTGATCCGGCCGTTCCGTTCCGAGAGATGTTCGCCAACCAGGGCGGCGGGATCGCATGCCGAGACGGCTGCGAGGAAAGCGGACAGGAGTGCTCGGCGTTCCACGCCTGCGGTCCTCCCGAGTGGCTCGTCGTCATGGACTCCCGAACGATACGCCGAGTCGCTGCCGACGAACGTGGCCCCTGTCAGCGCGCAGGACGCCCGGTCGGTCGACCCGGGCGCCCGCACTGCGTCCGATGTGACGTCGCCGTTCCTCAGGCGTCCTTTCCTCCTTCGGCGGCCCCGCCGCGGCGTTCATGCCACATCCGGCCGACCTCTGCGAGTTCCTCCTTCGTGATCTGTCCGTCGCTCGCGGCGTCCGCCCATGGGCCGTCCGGATCGTTGAAGGGATGATCATCGCCGAGCTGTGCGAGTTCGTCCGAGTCGATCACCCCGTCCTCGAGGAAGCCCCTGATGAGCTCACGGTCGGCTTGCCGCTCCTCACGCCGCTCTTCACGGTCGGCTCGCCGCTCCTCACGGAGTTCCCGACGTTCCGCCCACCATTCCGTACGGGCCTCGAAGAGTCGCTCGCGCACCTCGTCCGCCTGGGCCTCTGTGAGGACACCGTCTGCTACCAGGCCGTCGAGGACCTCGACGACTGGCCCGACGGGCTCGGACGTGTCCGTTGTCGGCTCCTGAGCGACCTGGGCGTCGGCCGGCGCATCAGCCAGGGTCGATGAGATGAACGCTCCTGCCACCAGCACTCCGGCTGCGGCGAGCGATGCGAGGATCGTCTTCATGGTTGGCTCCTTTCACCCTTCGCACCTCGAGCATCGCGCATCCGCATGGGCGCGGTCTGAAGGTGGCATGAGAGCTCGATGAGACTCACTCGGGCGCGAGCGGGATGGAGAAACCGACTTCGGCGCCGGAGCGATCGTTGCGGTTGATTGCGAACACGGAACCTCCGTGGTCGAGCGCAAGCTGTTCGACGATCGAGAGCCCGAGGCCCGAACCCGGGTTCGTACGGGCGCGGTCCGACCGGTAGAAGCGTTCGAAGACGTGCGGGAGGTCCACGGCGTCGAATCCGGGGCCCTCGTCGAGAACTGCCACCCTCCCCCCGTCCACCACGACCGCAATCGTTCCGCCGTCCGGCGACCACGTCTCGGCATTCGCGAGCAGGTTCACGACCGCCCGTTCGAGGGCATCGCGTCGACCCATCACCGTCGAGTTGTCACTCGTGACTTCGATCTGGCGGTCGGTGCGACGACGGAACCGCTCGATCGCCGATCCGACTACGTCGTCGAGGGCGACCCGTGACAGCGGCCCCTGCTCCCGTCCCTCCGTTGCGAGGTCCACGATCTCGACGACGAGGGAGCTCAGCTCCTCGACCTCTGCAGTGGCCGCAGCGATCATCGCCGCCCTCTCATCCTCACCCACCTCGTGACGCTGGAGGACCTCGAGGTTCGTCCGAAGGGCTGTGAGGGGTGTTCGCAGCTCGTGGCCAGCGTCGCGTACCAGCCTGACCTGCTGTGCCCTGGACTCCTCCAGCTGCTCGAGCAGTCGATTGAACGCCCGTGCCAGAGAGGCCACCTCGTCCTCTCCATCCGTCGCGAGCCGATCATCGATCCGACCCGATGCGGCGATCTCCCCGACGGACTCCTCCAGGCTCTCGATTGGCCTGACGGCCGTCCGCGACACGAGGGCTCCGAGCACGAGCGCGAGGCCGATCCCCGCGATCCCCCCGACGAGGAGCATCCCGGAGAACCGTCGAAGCGTCTGATCCGCTTCGGTGAGCGGCCGTGCGACCTGTGCTACGGCGCCGGTCTCGGCTCGAACGATCGCGGCCACCCTCAGGTGGACGTCATCGACCCAGATGGATCGGAGCTCTGCCACCCCTACACCGACCTCCTCCGGCTCCGGTATCGGCAGTTGGAGGGCATCGGTGCCGACGTTGATCGTCGATCCGCCCGGCAGGATGATCTGGTAGTAGACCGCGTCGAACTCCCCTGCACGGCCCGGACTCAGGAGGGCACCGACCCGACCACCCGCTCGGAACAGGTTGGCGGGAAAGTCCCTCTCGGGAGCCCTCTCGATGATCGAGGCTCGCGCGAGCAGGCTCTGATCGATCGGGTCGAGGACCTGCTGGCGCGCCGCGACGAACGAACCCAGGATGACGACGATGACCGTCACACCGACCGCCACCGCGGTGGCGACCGTGATGCGCCTTCGAATCGTCATGTGTCCGCTCGCAGCACGTAGCCGACCCCCCGCACGGTGTGGATGATGCGGCGTTCGCCACCGGACTCCGTCTTGCGCCGAAGGTATCCGATGTACACGTCGAGCGAGTTCGACGTGGTCTGGAAGTCGATCCCCCAGATCTCCTCGTAGAGGGTGTCACGGTCGATGACTTTGCCAGGCGCCCTCGCCAACAGGACGAGGAGGTCGAACTCGGTCTTCGTGAGTTGGAGGTCTCGTTCCCGTCTCGTCGCCGTTCGGGCCGCGGGGTCGATCATGAGATC
>CAZYGP010000037.1:0-12514 GCA_964647265.1 uncultured Acidimicrobiaceae bacterium
GTAGAGGACGGGGAGGTCCGCGACCCTTGGTGGGCGGCTCCCCTGGATCAGTCTCCGCGCCCGCTTGTAGTTGCGCTTGACCAGGTCCTTGAGGTCTCCCAGTTGGAAG
Organism: uncultured Acidimicrobiaceae bacterium; assembly: GCA_964647265.1. Taxonomy (GTDB): domain Bacteria; phylum Actinomycetota; class Acidimicrobiia; order Spongiisociales; family UBA5794; genus SZUA-442. The sequence continues at coordinate 110 of CAZYGP010000037.1, forward strand.
ATGATGATCCCGATGAGGACCAGCACACCGATGATCAGGCCAGCGTCCTCGTTCGACCAACCGATGTACGGCAGGATCGTCAGGATGAGTGCGAGCAGGATCGACGCGACGGTCCCACCGACGAACGTCGCGCGCCCCCGGCGATCGCGGCCCCGCCGAGGACGGCTGCGGTGATGGATCGCAGGGTGTACGGGGCGCCGATCTGGGCGTTTCCGACCGGGGATTGTGCAGCGATGACGAAGAAGGACGCCATTGCTGCGAGGACACCCGAAAGGAGCAGGGCTCGCACCCGCACCCAGGTCGTGGGGACGCCGCCTCGCTTTGCAGAGCGCTCGTCGAACCCGGTCGCTCGGAGATCGAGGCCGCTGCCGGTTCCGTGGAGCCACAGATCGGCAAGGCCGACTGCGGCGAGGACGATGAGAAACGACACGGGGATCGGTCCGATGCTCGTCTTGAGGAAGGACACGAACTCCCCGTTGATGACACCCTGGGCTGTCGGGCGCATCGTGAGGGCGATGCCGTTGACGATGCTGAGGGTCGCCAAGGTCGCGATGATCGAAGGGATCTTCACACCACGGATGAGGCCGGCGTTGACGGCGCCGAGTGCTGCTCCGCTGAGCAGGATCGCCCCGGCCGCGACCGCGATTTCGAACCCCGTGGCGTCCGAACCCATGGATGTCGAAGCCCTCTGTGGGCACCCTCTACGCGATCGTCACCGAGCTGGGCATCTCCCTCGACAGGGTCATCAGGGGTGAGGAGTTCTCGCCGGATGCCTCCTCGAATGGCGACCGAACGGAGTTGGACGCACCCCTGGTGCATCCGGTTGACCGGCGATCCATCGAGCTCGCCTCCGGTGTCCGATGGGAGGACTTGAATCCCGAGACGGAGGATGACATCGACTTCCTCCACGCCATCTACGAGGTGGGCGGCACCTCGACACCCGATCAGTCGCTGATGCGCCACCACGGCCGCGAGTACGGCTACATCGTGAGCGGCACGTTGGGGATCCAGATCGGCTTCGAGGACTACACCCTCGAGCCGGGGGACTCGATCGCTTTCGACTCGACCCGACCTCACCGCCTCTACAACAAGGGCGACGAGGAGGTCCACGCCATCTGGTTCGTCGTCGGCCGCGAGGCCGACGATCGCACGGTGGGGTAGACCGCTCGGTAGCCGTTGTGGGTGATCCTGTCCCGCTCGCCCGCTGAGGTAGGCTCGCCCCGATTGCAAGGGTGCCGAGCCATCGGGGCGATCGGGAGTGCAGGAGGATCGGCGGGAAGCCGGCAGAGAGGAGGGGTGGTGCTGCCGTTCGATGTGCCGTGGTATCGGCGACTGCTTCGCTTTGCGGTCCTGCTCGGGATCGCCGGCGGGATCCTCGGTCTGATCTACATCGGTGGCACGGGCTGGGTCATCGATCGTGTGTTCCCCGAGAGCGACGGAGCAATGTGGTCGGGTGAGTGGTGGTGGATCCCCCTCACCGCGTTGGGTGGGTTGATCGTCGTCCTCCTCAGGACGATGTGGCACGTCCCCGACGAGGTCCCCGGAGGGGTGGCGCTCATCGAGGCGGCAGAGGTCGACCACACGACCGCCCCGCAGTGGGTGGTCCTCGCTGTGGTATCCGCCATCACCGGAGCGAGCCTCGGCCCGTCCTTCGCCCTCGTGGTCATGGGAGGCGGGCTCGGATCGTGGATCGCCTCGCGGCGGTGGGCCGAGGGCACAGCGGATCAGGATTACACCCTGACGGGTATCGCGGGTGCCTTCGGTGGCGCCTTCACGTCTCCGATCCTGGGTGCGTTCATGGTTTCCGAGCTCGAGCCCCTTCCTCGGAACCGGTACGTGGCATCGATCATCCCGCAGTTGATCGCCTCGATGATCGCGTTCATCGTGTTCTACGCAGTGGCAGGACGCACCTTCCTCGGTAGCTACGACACACCGCCGTACGACTTCGAGATCAGCGACATCCTGATCGCCGTGGGTCTCGGTGCCCTCTCGGCCCTCGTGATGATGATCTTCGTCGGGATCGTCCTCGCCGTGCGATGGGCGTGCGCGCTCGTTCCGAATCGGTACGTCCTCGGCGTCGTGGGCGGTGCGATCGTCGGCCTGATCGCGCTGGCGCTGCCGCTGACGGTCGGAGCCGGTCAGTCCCAGCTGGGTGTCGTGATCGACAACTCGGCGTCACTCGGCATCGGTCTGTTGGTTCTCGTCCTGTTGGCGAAGATGGTCGCGATGTCCCTGAGCCTGGAGGTCGGATTCCTCGGTGGCAACGTGTTCCCGATGATCTTCATGGGTGGTACTGCGGGCACCATCGTGCATCTCGCGTTCCCCGACATCCCGCTCGCCCTGGCGGTGGGTTGCATGCTCGCCGCCCTGCCCGGCTCGTACCTGCGGGCACCGATCAGCATGGTCGTGATCGCGGCGATCGCGCTGTACCTCGAGGCCGAGGCCATCGCCCCAGTGGCGATGGCCGTCGTCACCGCCTACCTCCTCGTCGCCGGCGTCCGATACGTCGTGACGAACCGGAAAGCGTCGGCGAGTGAAGCTCAGGCCGCGGGGGCTGCCTCCGCCTGAGCAGGACCGATGAACGGCGGTGTCAGTCGGCCTTCTGCGGACGATTGGCGTCGGTCAGGGGGGTCACGGCGTCCTTGGATGTGATGCTGGTGTGGCCGTCGTCCCACTCGATCTCGACCGAGTAGTCGTCGTGGATCGCGGTCACTTTGCCGGTCGAGGCGACCTGTCCGACCTTCTTCGTGATTCGTACGACTTTGGTTCCCTTATGAAGCATCCCTCACCTCGGTTGATCCTCCTGAACGCCGTGCGCTCGGGGTCGAACGTTCCATCCCCAACGATACTCACGATCGACAGCGACGCCGTCCGGATTCACCGGAGTGCGTGGTCGCGTCGGAGTGGGTTCAGATCGCCCGCATCCGGTTGTTACGAGGGTTGTGTTCGACCTCGGCCAGACCCAGGGCTTCCAGGACCGGTGGCACATAGTTTCCGACGCGACCGCGAAGGCCCTTCCTCAGCCCGTACCATCCGCCGATCGGGTTGTCGTCCGATCGTGCCCATGCCTCCACGGTGCCCTCGGCCGCAGGCTTCTGCTCATCGGCATTGCCGAGCGGAACCCAGTCGCCGTTGTCCCTCAGCATCTGGTGGAGGTCGTCGATGATGCGAAGGTCGTAGTGGAGAACCGTCGACCCTACCGTGCATACGAGGATGGGCGGATCGTGCTCCTCGTCACGGTGCATGAGGATCTCCGACCCGAGGCTCGGGGTCTTGAGGATCCACGGATCCTCGGCGGTGCCCGTTCCTGAGAATGGTGCGGCAGCCATCCGTCCACCTCCTTGGTGCTCGACCTTGCGTCGCGGTTGACGAGCAACGCTACCAAACGTGCACCACCGCCGACGGCTCAGTCCTGCGGCCCTCCATCGGTGTCGGCGACACCAAGGGGATTCGTTACGTCGGAGGTGCCACGTTCGTGGGCGATCGGCCCTTGTACGACCAACGAGCGGTCACGATCGTCGGCTTGATGAAACGCAGAGTGACGAACTCAGGATTTGACATATTGTCAAGTTCTTTGCCAACATGATTGCAGCGGTTCTGCTCCCGAGATCGGCATACAACGGTGTTGGACGCCAGATGACCTTCAGGCTCACACACACTCAGCGAAGGTATCTCGCGTACAGCATTCCGGTCCTCGCCGTCGTGTCCGCCCTTCTGTTCGGTGCTGTCATGCTGGTGCTCCTCGGGGCGAACCCGATCGAGGGTTACGTCGAGATGCTCAGTGGAGCGTTCGGATCGGGCGACGCTCTCATTGCCACGGTCCTGAAGGCCACACCCCTCCTGTTCGTCGGGATCGGCATCGTGATCGCCTTCCGGGCCGACGTGATCAACATCGGAGCCGAAGGCCAGTTGGTGCTCGGGGGCCTGTTCTCAACCATCGCCGCGCTCTCCCTCCCGGCGATGCCACCTGTCGTGATGGTTCCCCTCGTGCTGGTGGCCGGCGCGATCGGTGGCGCCATCTGGGGGTGGATTCCGGGGATGCTCAAGGCGTACTACCGGGTCAATGAGATCTTGAGCACGATCATGCTCAACATCGTTGCCGTCCAACTGATGAGCTATCTCCTGCGGGGACCGCTCATCGACCCGGCCGAGATCGAGCGCGGAACGCGCATCCCCCAAACTCAACGACTCACCGCGAATGCCGACCTCCCGTTGCTCTTCGGGAGCGACCGCCTCCACATCGGGCCGGTCCTCGCCGTCTTGTGCGCCATCGGTGCGTACTTCCTGCTGTGGAGAACACCACTCGGGTTTCGGCTCCGCGCCGTAGGTCTGAGCGAGACGGCAGCGCGATACGCAGGCATCCCGGTGAGGCGAACCATCGTCTTCGCGTTGACGATGTCAGGTGCCCTCGCAGGGCTCGGCGGTGCGGTGCTCGTCTTCGGAAGCGAGAGCCACCGCATGGTCACGGACGGCTCGACGCTCGGGTTCACCGGCGGTGCAGGTTTCAACGGAATCGTTGCCGCGCTGCTCGGTGCACTCCACCCCTTGTGGACGATCCCCGCATCCTTCCTGTTCGGTGGCCTCATCGTCGGAGGCCAGGCACTCCAACGCGCCGTCCAGGTGCCATCTGCGCTGATCGTCGCGTTGAACGGCCTCGTTGTCGTGTTCGTTGTTGCAGCCGATCGCTACAGGGTGCGCCTGCTCTCGTTCTCCGGCAGGGACCAGGAGATCCTCGACAAGGGCTCACTGCCCGGAGGAGACGCCCTCAGCGGCCTGGGGTCCGCGTACGACCCTGCCCCTCGGGGTACCGACTCGTTCGACGGTGGATCTCCACCATGAGCGATGTCTTCACCACCGCGGTCCTCGTTGCGGTGGTCGCCTCTGCCATCCGGCTCGCTGTCCCCCTGCTGCTGGCATCGCTCGGTGAGACGTTCGGGCAACGAAGCGGTGTTCTCAACCTCGGCGTCGACGGGATGATGCTGCTCGGGGCCTTCTCCGGGTACTACGTCGTCCTCAAGACGGGCGATGTCTGGATCGGGCTTCTCGCAGGTGCCATCGTCGGCCTCGTACTCGGTCTCGCATCGGCGCTGATCGCGGTGACGCTGAAGGCGGAACAGGGCATCAGCGGAATCGGCGTCTACCTCTTCGGGCTCGGGATGAGCGACCTCCTCTTCCAGAAGCTCGTTGGCACGCCGATTCCCATCCCCACGTTCCCCAAGGTTGACATCCCGATTCTGTCCGACATCCCATACATTGGTGCGATGTTCTTCCAGAACAGCCTCGTCATCTACCTGGCATTCGCTGCCGTCCCCTTGAGCACGTTCGTCATCAACCGCACGACGTTCGGAATGAAGATCAGAGCGGTCGGCGAGTACCCCGATGCAGCTGACACCCTTGGCGTGAGCGTGGCCGGAGTCCGGTATGCGACACAGATCATCGGAGGCACACTCGCAGGCGTCGCGGGCGCGGTGCTTGCCATCTCCCTGGGCATCTTCCAACAGAACCTGACGAACGGCGCGGGTTTCATCGCCATCGCCCTGGTCTACTTCGGTGCGTTTCGTCCCATAGGTGTGATGCTCGGCTCGCTGTTGTTCGGGTTCATCAACGCCGCCGTGCTGGAGCTGAAGACCGCGGAGATCATCCCCAGGGATCTCTCCAACCTCTTCGCGATGCTGCCGGCGATCATCACCATCTTGGCACTCGTCTTCGTGGCGCGGCGTTTCCGAGCGCCTGCCGCCCTGACGAAGCCATTCGAAAGAGGGAAATAGGGACCCGCGCGGTCCCTCAATCAGAGGAGGAACACGTGAAGAAACCAACAACCAGACTGGCGATCCTGCTCGCCGTCGTGGCGCTCATCGGCGCAGCGTGCAGCAGCAGCGATGAATCCGGTGATGGTGACTTCAGGATCGCGATCATCGCTCCGTCGGCATCGAACGACCTTGCCTTCACCCAGTCCATGATCGACGCGGCCAACATCCTTCTGGAGGATGGCACGGTCTCCGAAGTCGCCGTTACCGACGGCACCTTCGTCGTCGAAGATGCGGCCGTGGCCATTCGGGACTATGCATCCCAGGGCTACGACCTCGTGATCGCGCACGGATCCCAGTACGGGGGCTCGCTCCAGGAGATCGCTCCGGACTTCCCTGAGACGTCCTTCGCATGGGGCACGGCGGCGGACACCTTCGGGCTTCCGAACGTGTTCTCGTACGAGGCGGCATCCGACCAGGGCGGCATCGTGATGGGCATCATGGCTGCGGCGCTCTCGGCAACAAACAACATCGGGGTCGTGGGACCGATCGAGGTTGGCGACGCAAAGCTGTATGTCGATGGGTTCAAGGAGGGCGTTCTCACCCAGAACCCCGACGCGACCGTCAACATCAACTACATCGACTCGTTCAGCGACGTCGCGTTGGCTTCGGAAGCTGCGCAGTCGCTCATCGCGGCCGGTGCGGACGTGATGTCCGGCACGGCGCAGATGACCGTTGGTGCTGTGGGCGTGGCGAACACCGAGGGGGTCCTTTGGTTCGGTACCCAGGCCAACCAGACCAGTCTCGCACCCGAGATCGTCGTGGCCTCGCAGGTGTACCACTGGGAAGGCATCCTCGCTGAGATGATCGAACTCGTGCAGGACGGCACGTTGGGCGGCGAGCTCTACTCGATCACGTTTGCCAACGAGGGTCTGGTCATCGAGTACAACGAGGGCTACGACCTGTCGGCCGATGTCAAGCAGCTTGGCGACGACGCGATCGAACGGTTCAAGTCCGAGGGATGAGGCAATAGGCCGATGGTAGGGGGCCTCACGGCCCCCTACCAGAGCGGCCCAGGCATGGCGATGGCCTGCAAGGCGAAGGCAGCCATGGGAGGACGAGTGTGACGACACACCCGATGCTCGAGATGCGAGGAATCACGAAGAGGTTCCCCGGAGTCCTCGCGAACGATCGCGTCGACTTCGACGTCCGCGCGGGTGAGGTGCACGCCCTGCTGGGAGAGAACGGGGCGGGCAAGAGCACTCTCATGAAGGTCCTGTACGGCCTGTATCCGGCCGACGAGGGAGAGATACGGCTCAACGGCGAGCTCGTCGCAATCGAAAGCCCCGCTGCTGCGATCGATCACGGCATCGGGATGATCCACCAGCACTTCATGCTCGTCCCCACCTTGACGGTCGCCGAGAACGTCGCGCTGGGCATGAAGTCCAGCCGCGGCTTCCTCACCGACCTCGACGTCGTGTCGGAGCGCATCCTGGAGGTTTCCGCTCAGTACGGATTGGAGATCGATCCCTCCGCCGTCGTGTGGCAGCTGTCCGTTGGTGAACGCCAACGTGTCGAGATCATCAAGGCGCTCTACAGGGATGCGAACCTGCTGATCCTCGATGAACCGACAGCCGTACTCACACCCCAGGAGGTGGACCAGCTCTTTGCCACCCTGCGCCAGTTGACCGCGGACGGACGGGGCCTCATCTTCATCTCGCACAAGCTCCACGAGGTGGTCGCGCTCAGCAATCGGATCACGGTGCTTCGGAACGGGTCCGTCACCGGCAGGGTCCCAGTCGAGGGCGCCACCAGGGAGAGCCTCGCAAACATGATGGTGGGCAGGGCGGTGAAGCTCATACCGGACAAGGAACCCGCAGTACCGGGTGAGGTAGCCCTCGAGATTCGCGACCTCACGGTCTTCGGTGACCGCGGTCTCGTCGCGGTGGACCATCTCGATCTGGACGTCCGGAAGGGTGAGATCCTCGGCATCGCAGGAGTGTCCGGAAACGGGCAACGGGAGCTGGCAGAGGCGACCGCAGGCCTCCGCGAGGTCGCAACCGGCACGATAACGGTCGCTGGCACCGACGTGACGGGGGCCCACCCGCGAACGGTCCGGGAGGCCGGCCTTGCCTACGTGCCGGAGGAGCGGATGCAAGAAGGAGTCATTGCAGGCTTCACCGTCTGGGAGAACCTGCTCCTCATCGACTACAGCAGCCGCGGGTACCTCAAGCGCGGCTTGTTCGACTTCGACGCCATCAGGCAGCATTCAGAGGAGCTGGTCGATTCGTTCGATGTGCGAACACCCTCGATCGAGACGTCCTGTGGTTCGCTGTCAGGTGGCAACATCCAGAAGGTCATCCTGGCGAGGGAGCTGTCGTCGCGACCGACGGTCCTGGTTGCCTCACAGCCCACGCGGGGTGTGGACATCGGGGCGGCTGAGTACATTCACCGCAGGCTGATCGACACACGCGACGAGCGGTCCGAGACTGATTACCTCCGGCAGCAGCTGACCGACTTCCGAACGCTACGCACTGCGGTGCTCTTGATCTCCGAGGACCTCGACGAGGTGTTCGGACTCTCGGATCGCATCGCCGTGATGTACGAGGGCAGGATCATGGGCATCGTGGACCCGTTGCAGGCATCTCGCGAACAGGTCGGGTTGATGATGGCGGGGGTGAGCGCGGGATGATGGGGGCCAGTGAGCCAGCGATCCCGGAGCGTCTAGGTCTCGTCCCGTACCTCGTTGAGGTAGTTGTAGACGGTGATCCTGCTGACTCCCATCGCCTGGGCGGTCGCATCGATCGACCTGCGCATGTTGAATGCGCCGCGTTGGTCGAGCAGCTGGACCGCGCTCAACCTGCCCCGTCGATCGAGCTTCCCGAGTGGTGCGTCGAGCTGCTCCTCGACGGCCTCGATCAGCCTGTCGAGCGAAACGAACTCAGCGAGCCGAACGCCCACCGCGGGAGTGCCCTCCCACGCAAGGGTCACGTCGCCGTCTTCGACCTCGTCAATGTCGACGATGGATGCGCCGATAGCCGTCACCAGCGGTCCGATGGCGACCTCGAGCATGGACGCGTAATCGGCTGTCCATGCTGCCGGCACGACTGCACGTACGGTCTCGGACATCGGCTCCACCTCTTGCCTCGCCACCGCCGACACTACCGAGCAGCTCGACCAACCGTCACAGGCGAACTTGACAATGTGTCAAGCGTGCACGACGATCGAAATTCGCAAGGTTTCATCGATCGACACGCGTCTCGTGCGCTGGCCGTGAGGAGTCCGGAAATGGCCCGAAACGCCACCGTGGGTGCGGCCACCGTGGATCCGACACGTCGTGACGAGGATTGTCCCCGTCCCAGCCAACCACGCAGGGGAGCACAGTGACAGCGTCCTTCGTCGTCAACGGTCGTGCGGTCGAGGTGGAGGATCGACATCCGCACCTCCTTGCAGCCCTGCGCAACGAGCTCCATCTCACGTCACCGAAGGATGGATGCTCACCTTCGGGGCAGTGCGGCGCTTGCACCGTCCTCGTCGACGGAAAAGCGATCGCGAGTTGTCTCGTGTCGCTCGAGAAAGCCGAGGGCAAGACGATCACGACACTCGAAGGTTTCTCGCCGGCCGAGCGGGATCGCTATGCGAATGCCTTTGCCGCCACTGGAGCCCTGCAGTGCGGGTTCTGCACCCCCGGCATCGTTGTTCGGGCGAAGGCCCTGATCGACGAGAAGGGGGCAACCTGCGATCGTGGGTCGATCAACGCCCGCCTCGGCGCTCATCTGTGCCGCTGCACGGGATACACCAGCATCGTGGAAGCCATCGAGCTGCTGGCATCGGGCGAGGCGATCCCGGGGAACGGCCTGTCGGGGAAGATCGGTGGAGTCGGCGCCAAGTACGAGGCACGGGAGTTGTCCCTCGGCGATCGAGGATTCGTCGACGACATCTTCATCGATGGCATGCTGCATGCCGCGCTTCGCTTCACCGACCACGTCAGGGCCGATATCACGCGCATAGACACTCTGGCTGCCGAGGCCGTCGAAGGCGTTGTCGCCGTCTACACCGCGGCGGACATCCCCGGAGATCTACGGGTTGGCATCATTCACAAGGACTGGCCCGTCATGATCCCCGTCGGAGGGCGCACCTCGTATGGCGGGGATGTTCTCGCCGTCGTCGTCGCCCACGATGTGATCACCGCACGCGACGCGGTATCACTCGTGGACGTGACATACGAGGTGCACCCGCCCTTCGTGGACACCGACACCGCTCTTGCGTCAGACGAGGATGCAGTATGGGGTCTCGACGGGAATGTCCTCTCGAGATCGGCTTACGCGCGCGGAGACCTGGAGGCCGCCCTCTCCGCGGCCGCCCATGTGACGCACAACGTGTTCGAGACCCAGCGCGTCGAACACGCCTTCCTCGAGCCGGAGTCGACCGTTGCCGTCCCTTCGCAGGACGGTTCGCTCCACGTCTACTCGGGTGGTCAAGGTGTGTGGGACGATCGGGACCAGATTGCCGCGATGCTCGCCCTCGACACTTCGCAGGTGATTGTGGAGCTCGTATCGAACGGAGGAGCGTTCGGCGGCAAGGAGGACATGTCCAATCAGGGACACACGGCGCTGGCCGCGCACCTGACCGGCAAGCCGGTCAAGTGCACCCTGACCAGACGGGAGTCGTTCCTGATGCACCCGAAGCGCCACCCGATCCGCATCGAGATGTCGATGGGATGCGACGCAAAGGGGATCGTGACGGCCCTCAAGGCGAGGCTGGTCGGCGACTCCGGCCCGTACGCATCGGTCGGCATGAAGGTGCTCGAACGCGCTGCAGGCCATGCGAGTGGTCCGTACGCGATCGCGAACGTCGATGTCGAGGCCATTGCGGTGCGCACCAACAACCCTGTGTGTGGGGCATTCAGGGGGTTCGGAGCGAACCAGATCCAGTTCGCCACTGAGGGCTCGATCGATCGGCTTGCCGAAATGGTCGGCATCTCGGCGCTCGACATGCGCGTCCAGAACGTTGCGGTCCCCGGTTCGGTGTGGGGCCCCGGCCAGATCATGGATGATGGAGTCCGCGGGATCACCGAATGCCTTGAGGCGGTACGACCGCACTATGAGCGCGCAGTTGCCGGGGGCAAAGCGGTCGGCATCGGAGCGGCGATCAAGAACTCGGGGCTCGGCAACGGTTTCGTCGAGGTGGCGAGGGCCGTTGTCCGGTTCCACGAAGACGGAACGGTGGATGTGCGCCATTCGTGGACCGAGATGGGACAAGGTGTGCACACGGTGGCCCTCCAGGTGGCCTCCGAAGTGCTCGGGGTCGCTCCGGGGCGGATCCGGGTGCTCGTGGACACGAGCCGGGATCTCTCCGCCGGACAGACGACCGGCTCGCGGGGAACCTTGATGGCGGCAGGATCCGTCGAGGATGCCTGCAGGTCGGCCATGGTCGACGGCTGCAGGACCGACGTCGACTATCTCGGGTCCTACACGGTTGACTGGACGAACAAGATCGAGGACGGTCTCGAGAACCCCGTCATCCACTCGGCTTTCGGCTACGCGTGCCAGGTCGTCATCGCTGACAAGCAGACGGGAAAGATCGAGAAGGTGATCGCAGCACACGACGTCGGGCGAGCGGTCAATCCGGCGCTCGTTGCCGGCCAGGTGGAGGGCTCGGTCCACATGGGCCTCGGCTACGCCCGGACGGAGGAGTTCCCAACCGACGACGAAGGCATGCCAACGAAGTCGACGCTGCGAGAGCTCAACATCATCAGGCCGAAGGACATGCCGGACATCGAGGTCATGATCATCGAGGTTCCACAGCCGAGGTCACCGTTCGGCATCAAGGGCGTGGGTGAGATCGGCCTCGTTCCCACGGCGGGCGCCGTCGCCGGTGCCTATCACGCTGTGGACGGCACCTGGAGAACGCGGCTTCCCATGGATGTCCACCAACCACTCGACATCTCCTCCACGTGACGTCGACATCGGTGTGACCCTGCCGTCGTGTGGTGTCCCCGCCGCCCGGCGCAAGGCACCACACCTCCCCGTTCTTGCGTAACTGGGTTCCATCCATGGGTGGAACCCAGTTACGCACGAAGAACCCAGTTGCTCCTGGCGTTCGATGATGTCGAGGACGGTGCCGCACGGCGTTCGATCCGTGACGCGGCGACCGCGCAGTGGATGCGGTAGTTTGCGGTCTGCCCACATGCGCTCGGGTGTGGCTGCGATCGGGACGGTGGAGCCGGGCGACGACGTCGAGTCGAGGACGGGACCCGTTGAGCGCGCTGCGCGACCGCTATTTCACGTCAGACGACACGCAGCCGCGTGCTCGGCGTGTCGCCGACGCAGTCGCGGCCGGCCTCGGTCTGTCCCTCATCGCGGTCGGTGCAGCGGGAATCGATGGGTCCCAGGACTGGGAGGAAGCCGTCGACGGTGTCATCGCGGTGCTCCCCCAGTGGATCACGTCGCTGGCGTCGATCGTGTTCGCCTTCGGCCTCGTGTACGCCGTGGCCATCCTCGTTGGGCTCGTACGCGGAGGATCATCGCGCCGCGACGCCCTCCGAGACACCGTGATCGCCATCGCCGGTTCTGCCGCGCTCGCCGTGGTCCTCGGGATCTGGTTGGGCGGTGAGTGGCCGCACCTGTTCCCCGAGCTGGGTTCCGGACAGCCGACA
>CAZYGP010000038.1:0-12490 GCA_964647265.1 uncultured Acidimicrobiaceae bacterium
CGAAGGCGCTCTCGTGGGTGGAGCGCGACGAGGAGGATGGCCTCGGCGATGCACCATGGCCCCCGCACTATCCCAAGATGCCCGGTGAGCCTCCGCGGGTCCAACCGTCGAAGCGGCGGATGGACGGATGAGCCACCACCCGGACCGGTAGCCTCTTCTCGCCATGGTCGTATCGGACATCCACGAATCGACGCGTCGACGCCTCATCGGAACCCTCTTCACGGGGAACGCGATCGGCTCGACGGCATACATCGGCGTCGCAACCGTGGCGACCCTCATCGCCGCCGAAGTAACCGGGACCACGACCCTCGCAGGTCTGCCCGCGACAACGGCCACGCTCGGTGTTGCAGGCGGAGCCGCGGCCCTGTCGTGGGCGTCTGTCCGATGGGGTCGCCGCCCTGCCTTCAGCGCCGGATACATCGTGGCGGTCGTCGGTTCCCTCCTCGTCATGGCATCGATCTACGCCTCCAACTTCCTCCTGCTCCTCGTCGGCACGGCTGGAATCGGGATGGGTCGCAGCGGTGGCGAACTCGCCCGGTACGCGGCAGGCGACCTCCGAACCGAGGACAAGCGCGCACGGGCCATCAGCCTGATCGTGTGGGCGTCGACGATCGGGGCAGTCGTCGGCCCCCTCATGATCGGACCGACGAGCATCCTCGCGGTGACGGCGGGGGCCAATGAGCTGGTCGGACCGGTGGCGATGGCGGCGGGAGGATTCGCGCTCGTCGCGGCGCTGATGGTCGTCGCCCTCAGGCCGGACCCCATGAGCCTCATCGTGGCTGACGATGCACGAATGGCATCGGGCCCGTCACGGTCGATCCCCGACCTCCTGTCGTCACCGACCGTACGGCTGAGCATTGCAGCCATCGTGATGAGCCAGGTCGTGATGGTCCTCGTGATGGTGATGACACCGGTCCACATCAGGGCAAACGGTGGGAATCTCTCCACGGTCGGATGGGTGATGATGGCCCACACGCTCGGCATGTTCGCGATCGCCCCGATCACCGGCTTCCTCGTCGGCCGCTTCGGGGCGCGTACGATGATCGTCGCCTCCGTCGTCACGTTCGTGGGATCCTGCATCATGGCGGCGACGGCGGTGACGGCGACCACCCCTGTACTCCTCGTGAGCCTGTTCCTCCTCGGCGTGGCGTGGAACTTCGGATACGTCGCCGGCAGCACCCTCCTCCAGGCGGGCCTCCCGATCGCCGACCGGCTCACCCTTCAGGGGTTCACGGACTCGTCGGCGTGGCTGTCCTCCGCAGTCGCCGCCGCCGTCTCGGGTGTCATCGTCGCACAGACATCGTTCTCGAGTCTCGCGATCCTGGGCGCCCTCCTCGCTCTGGTCCCGGTCCTGGTGGCATTGCCGACGTATCGGGTCCGCACCGCCTAGGCGACTGCGCCTCCGAGTGGCCGCAGCGAGCGGTCGGGCGGTGCCTCGATGCACCGCCCGACGCGCACTCCTGGGGGGACTATCGAGCCTCCTACTGACCGTCGTAGCTGCGTCCGGTGCTGTCGCGATCGTCCTGCGCCGACAAGCGTTCGATGCCGCTCGGGGTTCCGTACTTGGCCCACCATGCCTTCCCTGCGTCGATGCCTCCGACACCGAAGGCGATCGCCAACGCAATCCCTGCCGCGGCGACGACGATCTTGACGACATCCTCTGCGAAGTTGATGTCGAGCAGGTCGAGGGCGAAGAGCAGCCCGAACACGATGATGCCGATCCGAATCAGCCAGGTCAGCCACGGGATACCGCGAGCTGCTGCAAAGGGTCGCACCAGGTCGGCGGTCCAGTTCGCGACCGCGGCCGCGATGATGACGATGACCGCAGCGAGGATGAGCAGCGGCACCCACGCGAGCAGACGCAGCAGCAGGAGCTCGATCGACTCCAACTGGAGAACGCGCGCCACGATGAGCGCGAGGACGATGAGTCCGTAGGCGTAGACGATGGTGGCGGTGATCGACGCAGCGGTCTGCCCCGAAGGCTCGAGCGCGGCCGACACACCTGATTTCTTCCAGACCCCGTCGAGTGCCGATGCACCGAGCACCCGCTCGACGATGCGACGGACCCACTTGAGGATCCAACGCCCGACGATCAGGATGATCAGCGCGACGACGATCAGCACGATCCACTCGGCGAGATTCTCCCCGACCGCCCTCAGTTCCTCGACGAGACGATCCCAGAACGACATTCCTTCTCCTTCCGACATGCCGACCCTAACAAACTGGCGGTGCGGTCGACGGGATGAGTCCATCCGGGCAACAATGGGGGCGTGATCCACACGTACATGGCAGGCATCGACCGGGCCATCGAGGAGATCCCTCCGGCCCGAAATCGCGTCGTCGACACGTGGAGGGTTATCGCGCTCGTCGCCGTGGTGTTCGGCCATTGGCTCGCCGCCTCCATCTGGGTGAACCCGGATGGCGAAACGCTGGTCATGAACACACTCGAGTGGATCCCGTACGCCGGGTGGGCGACATGGGTGATCCAGGTCATGCCGATCTTCTTCTTCGTCGGCGGTTATGCGAACGCGAAGGCGATCGCATCGAGCACGACGAACAGGAGGAGTTGGCTCACCATCCGATTCCGGAGGCTGTTCGCGCCTGCTGTGCCCGTCATCGTCGCGTGGTCGGTCCTGGCCCTCGTCCTGCGCCGGTGGATCGACGCGGACCTCGTGTACGCCGGGGTCCTCAACGCCACGCTCCCCCTGTGGTTCCTCGCCGTGTACCTGACCCTGGTGGCGATCGCTCCCCTGACGTTCGCGTGGTGGAATCGCTCAGGCCTCGCCTCCGTCTGGATTCTCGTCACCTCCGCGATCGCCGTCGACGTCGCCTATCGCGTGCTCGACGTTCCTGGCATCGGATGGGTCAATCTCGTGCTCGTGTGGGGTGCCGTCCATCAGATCGGCTACTGGTGGGCCGATCGTGAGGCCTCCCGCCTCCTCCCTTCGCCTCTGCGATCACTCCTCGGATCCGCCGTTGCCCTGGGGGCCCTGGTCGCCGTGACGTGGGCGGAGATGTATCCCGTCGCCATGATCACCATCCCTGGCGGCGGCCCACAGAACATCACGCCGCCGACGTTCGCCGTGTTCCTCCTCGCGTGCATCCAGATCGGTGTGATCCTGGCGTCGTCGGGGAGGGTCGCACGGTGGGCATCCCGGAAGAGGAACTGGCGTTTCATCGTCGCCGTATCCGCATCGATGATGTCGATCTACGTCTGGCACCTCACCTCGCTCTCACTGGTCATCGCCGTCGGGATCTTCACGTTCGACGGCGCAGCCTTCTCCCTCGAACCGGGCACGGTCGCGTGGTGGCTGACCAGGCCGGTCTTCTATGCGGTCCTGATCGCCGTCACGGGTGCTCTCGTTGCGGTGTTCGGTCGCTTCGAGCAGGACATCGACACCACGTCACACCATCGCCCCATGCCCATCGTGATCACCGGCATGGTTGCGTCGATCGTCTCACTGTCGGCCACGGCGTTCATCTATCTCGTCGACCGTGACGCCAACATCGCCTGGTGGATCCCCGCTCTCACCGTCGCCGCCGCCTTCATCGTCGGCGCATACCCCGCAAGCTGGCGCCGCCGCCAACACTGATCGGATAGGCTGGCTCGCCATGGACCTCCCGGTGATGCCCCCTGTCAAGCCGATGCTGGCGAAGGCGACGCCCGAGCTTCCGACCGGTGCCGTGTCGTACGAGCCGAAGTGGGATGGTTTCCGGTGCATCGTGTTCCGCGACGGTGACGAGGTGGTGATGGGTTCCCGGAACGAGCGGCCGTTGAACCGATACTTCCCCGAGATGATCGAGCCGTTCCTCGCGAGCCTTCCGGCACGGTGCGTCATCGACGGTGAGATCTTCGTCAGCATCGATGGCCGCCTCGACTTCGACGCGCTCGGACAGCGCATCCATCCGGCGGAGTCACGGGTCCAGATGCTGGCGGAGCGGACGCCGGCGGACTTCGTCGCCTTCGACATTCTCGCCCTCGACGACGATGCCCTCGTCGGGCGACCGTTCGACGAGCGTCGGACGATCCTCGAGGGTGTCGCTACGACGTTCTCCCCTCCCGTCCATCTCGCGCCTGCGACACGCGATCCCGACCAGGCGATGGAATGGTTCCACGACTTCGAGGGAGCGGGCCTCGACGGCCTCATCATCAAACCCCTCGGCGACCCGTACCTGTTCGACAAGCGGTCCCAGTTCAAGCTGAAACACGTCCGCAGCGCCGACTGCGTCGTAGCCGGGTATCGGCAGCACAAGTCCGGCGACGGGGTCGGTTCGCTGGTTCTCGGCCTCTACGAAGGAGATGGCAGCCTCCGACATGTCGGTGTTGCCGCGAGCTTCACGACGAAGCGACGCCGCGAACTCGTCGAAGAGCTCGCGCCGCTCGTGCTCGCAAGTATCGATGACCATCCCTGGGCGGGCTGGATGGACGCAGAAGCGAATGCGGACGGCTCGATGCCCGGTGCGCCGAATCGGTGGAGCGGAGCGGGCGGCCGTGACCATTCGTGGATCCCCCTGCGCCCTGAACGCGTCGTGGAGGTCCAGTACACCTGGACTACGGCTGGGCGCTTCCGAGGAACGACCCGGATGCTGCGCTGGCGACCCGACCGCGAGCCCGCATCGTGCCTCACCGACCAGCTCACCGAACCGGAACCCCTTGCATCCACGTCGCCCCTGAGGCGGATCGTCGGCTGATCTGCGATGGAGTAGCCTCGACCCCCATGGCAACGCTGCTCACGATCACGCCCCTCGAGGGGGAACCCGTCCGAATCGCGATCGATGGCGCACTCTTCGCCGATCCCGAGGAGGTGACGATCGACACCGAGATGGACACGTCGGGCCTCTGGGCCGTACCGGGCCTCGCCGATGCCCACGCGCACCTCACGATGCAGGTGCCCCGCGACATCCACGGCATCTCCGAGGAGCAGATGCGGGCCAACATTCCCGCCATGGCCTGGGCGCAGGTCGACCGCGGGGTCCTCCTGATCCTGGACAAGGGTTCGGCGAGCGACCTCTCGCTCATCTCCCTCGACCACGACGCCGACCTGCGTCCCCACGTCGAGGTGGCAGGCGCCATCATCCGGCCTGCTGGCGGGTACATGTCAGGCTTCGGCGCCGAGGTCGAGCCCGACGACCTCGTCGAGCACATCCGCACGAGGGCCAAGACACGCGGCGGATGGGTGAAGATCATCGGGGACTGGCCACGCAAGGGCGAAGGACCGAAGAACAACTATCCGCTCGATCGCCTCACCGAAGCCGTCGCAGTCGCCCACGCAGCGGGTGCGAGGGTTGCGGTTCACACAATGGCGTACTCCGCATCGGACGCGGTGGCCGCGGGCGCGGACTCCATCGAGCACGGGCCCTTCCTCACGGCGGACGATCTCGAGATCCTCGCCAGCAGGGGCGGTGCGTGGGTTCCCACGGTCGCCAACATGCTCGATGTCCTCAACACGCTGGGACGGGAGTCGTCCGGAGGAAGGCTGTTCAGCGAGGGCCTCGAGCGCATGCGCGAGAACCTTCCCCTTGCGGAATCGCTCGGGGTCACCGTGCTCGCGGGCACGGACATGGGCGTCCCCCACGGCGAGGTCTCGATGGAAGCGCAGCGCCTCGTCGAGTACGGCATGAGCCATCGCGGTGCGACGCGGGCGGCGAGCCTCGACGCCTACGGCTACATCGGCATGACGGACACCTTCCGACCGGGCGCCACAGCGGACGCCGTGTTCTTCAAGGACCACCCCTATGACGACGTCTCGGTCCTGGCGGATCCGGCGATCGTCATCCGCCGGGGCAGGACGATCAGGTCGTAGGGATGACCGAGGCGTACTACGAACGCACCGGCGACTGGCTTCATCCGACGGGCCTCGTCGCAGGACCATGGCACCCCGAACTGTCGCATGCAGGGCCACCCGCCGCGCTGATCATGGACGCGGTCGCGGCATCCGATCCGTCGATGGGCGTATCCCGGGTGACCTTCGAGATCCCCAAGGGCATCCCGTTGGTTCCGTGTCGGGTCACTCTCTCGGAGAAGCGTTCGGGTCGCAAGATTCGGCTCCTCAGTGCAGATCTCATCAACGAGGACGGCGAATCGCTGATGAGCGCCAGTGCGTGGCTGATCCGCATTCGGCAAGGTGACGGCATACCCGTGAGTGAGCCCATGGTCAGCGACCTCCCGGATGTCGACGCATGCTCGCCCCTCGATGCCGCCTTCCTCGGGGAGGTCGGCTACTTCGGAGGCGTCGAGATGCGTACGGCACGGGGACACCCGTTCGCGGGCGGATCCGCAGCGATCTGGATCCGCCGGACCGTTCCGCTGATCGGCGGTGAGGAGCCCGATCCCTATGCCGAATGCGCCCTGTTCGGGGACCTCGGCAACGGGATCAGCTTCATGGAAGCGCCGGAGAAGCTGATCGCGGTCAACACGGATCTCACGCTGTACCTGTCACGACGGCCACGGTCGGCGTGGATCGCGATCGACGCCCGAACGGTGTCGCACGGATTGGGGCTTGGCATGACCGATTCCTTGGTATACGATGCGCACGGATTCGTAGGGAAAGCCAACCAGTCGATCTTCTTCGACCGCCCGTGACGTTCGGGAACTCCTTGGACCTCGACGACGTCTCATACGTATCCACCCAATACGAACCCCAGCACGGTGATCGCAGCCGTCCGAACCACGGATGCGTACCGAACAACATGTGAAGGAATTCACAAAATGACAGCACGCCAGGCCCTCACCCCGACCGAAGTCGGCGACAGTCTCACGACGTATCTCGCCGACATCGCAAACCATGAACTCCTCACCGCCGACGACGAGGTCGAACTCGCACAGGCCATCGAAGCCGGACGCGAGGCCGAGGAGAAGCTCGCCGCGGGTGGTGTTCGTGGCGCCGAGAAGGTCAAGCTCCAGCGCACCGCCCGTCGCGGCAAGGAAGCCAAGGATCGCTTTGCGCAGGCGAACCTGCGGCTCGTCGTCTCGCAGGCGAAGCGGTACCGCAGCCAGTACGGCATCGAGTTCGTCGATCTCATCCAGGAGGGCAACCTCGGGCTCATCCGTGCCGTCGAGAAGTTCGACTGGCGCAAGGGTTTCAAGTTCTCCACGTACGCGACGTGGTGGATCCGCCAGGCCATGCAGCGCGCCGTCGCCGAGAAGTCCCGCACCGTGCGCCTGCCGAACTCCCTCCATGACACGCTCCTCACCCTCAACGGGACACGGAACCGCCTGCTCAGCGAGCTCGGCCGTGAGCCGTCGTCCGAGGAGCTGGCCGAGGAGTCCGGACTCCGGCTCGATCAGGTGCTCGAGGCCCAGCTCGTCGCGGACTCCGTATCCCTCGAATCACCCGTCGGGGAGGATGGCGCCGTGCTCGGTGACTTCGTCGCGCACGACGACGAGGACGATCCGGTCCGCGAAACGGAGCGCCAGTCCACGATCGACGCGCTTCGCGAGGCGATCGACAGGCTCCCCGAGCGCGAGGCCTACATCCTTTCCAAGCGTGTCGGATTCGACGATGGGCTCCCGAGGACCCATGAGGAGATCGGGAAGCACCTCGAACTCGGACCGACACGGGTCCGCTCGCTCGAGAAGCAGGCCCTGTCACGTCTCCGCCATCCCGCGTTCGGCCTCCGCCAGGAAGCCGATTTCTGAACCGGGCGCAAGTCGGCGATTCGCTGGATGGGAGCCGCTCCTCGGGGCGGCTCCCATCGCGTCCGCCTCACGGATTCGCTGTCGGGTGACCGCCCCTCGGGCGGCTGGGTCAACGCTTGCCTCGTAACCAGGACCCGATGGTTCCGAGACGTGAGGCCTCGCCCGTCGAGGCTTCCCTCCTGTCGGCGGCCTTTGCGAGGCCGAGGCCGGCGTTGACGCCGATCCATCGGAGGGGCTCGGGCTCCCACTTCCTCGATGAGTGGTTCACCCATGGGAGGGACGTGCGCTCCGTCTCGAGGCCGACGATCAACTCGGCGAGTGTTCGCCCGGCAAGCTGTGCGGTGGCGACGCCGTCGCCCACATATCCACCGGCATGGGCGAACCCGGCGCCTCGATCGATGGACACGGAGGGCCGCCAGTCCCGCGCCACGCCGAGCGGACCGCCCCACCGGTGGGTGACCTCGACGTCATGGAGCTGGGGGAACAACTCGGTGAGGACCCGGCACAGCTCTGCGTGGACGCCGTCGTCGATATCGAAGCCCGACTCGATTCTCGATCCGAAGTGGTACGGCGCACCACGCCCGCCGAACGCGAACCTCCCGTCCGCCGTCCGCTGTCCGTAGATGATGAGGTTGCGGAAATCGGTGAAGGTCTGCCTCTCGGACAGTCCGATGCCATCCCACGTGGCATCGGACAGGGGCTCGGTGGCGATCATGAGGGAGTAGAGGGGGATGACCCTCCGCGAACGTCCGGGGAGCCGGCTCCCGAAGCCTTCCGTGGCGAGCACGACAGTCCCTGCACGCACGATGCCGCGATCTGTGACGACGCTGCGATCCTCGAGTCGTTCGACGGCGGTGCCCTCGTAGATCGTCACGCCTCGCCGCTCCGCGGCTGCGGCAAGACCATGCACCAACTTCGCAGGGTGGATCCTTGCCCCATGTGCGTACCAGACGCCGCCAACGACGTAGCTGGCGTCGAGCATCGCCCGTGCGGCGTCCGCGTCGAGGTACCGGATGTCCTCGGCTCCGAGACCGAGCGCATGGGCGTGTTCGACCTCCTCGCGCGCATAGGCGTCCTGGAACCCGGTGCGCGCAAGCGTGAGCACGCCCCCCTTGTGGTAGTCGCAGTCGATTCCCTCGGCGTCAGCGAGTGCGCCCACGTCATCGACACTCTCGAACAGCGCCTTCATGTGGGCCAACGCCACTGTCTCACTGTGGTCCTTTGCGAGTTGCCCGTGGCCGAGCGGGTACTCGGCATGGCACCATCCGCCGTTGCGGCCGCTGGCACCGAAGCCAACATGGCTCCGCTCGACCACCGCGATCTCGAGTTCGGGCCTCAGCGATGCGAGGTGGTAGGCGCACCACAGCCCGGTGAAGCCCGCACCGACGATGACCACGTCGACTTCGAGGTCGGCCTCCAATCCGGGCCGCGTCGGCTCAGCACGAACGGCATCCCACCACAGTGGTCGTTGGAGGGCCCCAGCGATGTTCACAGACCTCCGACCCTCCGCTCAGCCATGCCGTTGAGGATCTCGAGAACGACGCGGTTCGCGAGGAATGCGGTGATCTGTCCGGGTCCGTCATACGGCGGCGACACCTCGACCATGTCTGCTCCGACGATGGGGAGTTCCC
Organism: uncultured Acidimicrobiaceae bacterium; assembly: GCA_964647265.1. Lineage (GTDB taxonomy): Bacteria > Actinomycetota > Acidimicrobiia > Spongiisociales > UBA5794 > SZUA-442. The sequence goes on from CAZYGP010000038.1 coordinate 9,271, forward strand.
GGGCGAGGCGCCGAACGGTGTCGAGCAGCTCTCGCGACGTCAGGCCACCCGGTTCGGGTGTCCCCGTGCCCGGTGCCATGCCGGGGTCGACGACGTCGACGTCGATCGAAAGGAAGATGCCTTTGCTGTCGGATCCCGATGCCGCACGGACCGCGTCGTCGACGACGGGCCGGAGGCCCCGTTCGACGATCTCGGACATGAGGAACGTACTCATGCCCTGCTCTGCCATCCAGGTGACCGTATCGGGTCCCGGCCAGTAGCCGCGAAGGCCGATCTGGACGAACCGATGTCCGGGAACAGCACCCGATTCGATCAGGCGTCGCATCGGTGTCCCGTGCCCGTGGAGCGCTCCGGCGTTGGTCATCCCGGTGTCGGCATGGGCGTCGAAGTGCACGACGCCGAAGGTGCCCTCACCGTGGACCCTGGCGAGACCCGTTCCGTTGCCGAATGTAACCGAGTGGTCTCCCCCGAGGATGATCGGGACGGCACCCGACGCAGCGATCGTCTCCACCGTGTCCGCCAGCGTCTCGAGACCTTGCTCGAGATAACCGGGGGGAACCGAGATGTCACCGATGTCGACGACGCGGAGCACCTCGAAAGGATCGATCCCTGTCGGCAGATGTGGGCGGACCATGTCCGCTCCGAGATAGTCGGCCTCGCGGATGGCCTTTGGCCCGAAACGCGCCCCGCCGCGGTACGTGGCACCCCAGTCGATCGGAGCGCCGACGATGGCGACGTCCGGGGCGTCCTCGACCAGCCGCGTGAGTGGGGTGGTCGGCACGCCGGCGAACGAGGGGAAGGAGGCGAAGCGATACACATCATCCAAGGGAGCCTCCTCTCGAATCGAAGTCAGGCGTCGGTGTTCAGATGCGGGTTGAACCATACGAGGAACGATGCCCAGTTGTCGGTGCTGTCGTCGTGAACGTAGTCAGCGATCACGCCCCGGACCTCGAAGCCGTTGCGGATCTGCGCCGACAGCGTGGGATCCGTCAGCTCCCCGGAGGCCACTGCCTCGACGTAGTCCTGAGCGGTCATCGCATGCTTGTGGTCCGCGTATCCAGGGATGACGCCGCCTGCGATGATGCCACGCTTCCCGTGGTCGATCACGAGCTGCTTGCGGAGATCGTAGAGCCTTCTTGCAATGCCTCGGCCCCGGTATTCGGGGTGCACCGCGATGTCGATGCCGTAGTACCAGTCCCCTTCAGGGTCGTGATGCTCCATCCCGAGGGGGCCGACCACGTCATCCATCGAGTGCTGGGGTTGGGAGATGTCGTAGTCCACGAACACCCCCGAAGCCATCGCGACGACCCGATCACCGTCGAGCACCATGAACGCACCCTCGGGGAAGAGCTTCTCCTGAAGGAGGATCCCCTCGACGGTCAGGAGGTCATCGACGTCCACCGTCGGGAAGCAGAGCAGCTCGAGGGCGACGAGATCGTCCGCGTACTCGCTCGATGCGATGGTGTAGACGAGCTCACCCATCGTCGCTCGCCGTCACGCGCGAGATCCACACTTTCCTCAGCGCATCGTGGACGGTCCATGTCGTCCTCGCTCCTTCCCGGAGGATCCCGACGTCTCCGGGGCCGAACCTGATGGGCACCCTCCCGTCCTCGGTGACCGTCACCGATCCTGAGATGACGACGAACACCTCGTCGAGTTCGGTGTGGACCGATGTGCCTTCGGTGTGGACCCAGACACCGACCTCCATGCCGTCGACGGATGCCAGGTCGACGAGTCCCGCGCCCGGTCCCGACAGATCATCGCCCATCGGATCGAGCCGTATCACCGCCGTACGCGGGTCGAACCGCTCGACGCGAGCGCCTATCGGGTCAGATGTCGGGCCAGAAGCTGTTTCCATGTCCACCAGTATGGTGGAGTCGCTCCCCCTCCACAAGCGATACGACGGACATCAGATCATTTCACAAGCGATTCGTCCTCCATCGGTGTTCGAAACGGTCTATATTGGTGGTGCGGATCACGTATGGGAGGACTGATGAAGGACATCCGAACGGCGGCGCGGGACCACCTCTGGCTCCACTTCGCGCAAGTACCGGATCAGGGCCCCGTGCTCATCGAGCGAGGCGACGGGTGCTACGTGTGGGATACCGACGGAAAGCGCTATCTCGATGCGCTCGCGGGCCTCTTCGTCACCGAGATCGGCCACGGGCGGTCGGACCTCGCGAACGCAGCGAGCAAGCAGGCCGAGACGATGGCCTTCTTTCCCGTCTGGGGAATGGCCCACCCACCCGCCGCGGCGCTGGCGCAGAAGCTCGCGGAGCTCTCCCCCGGCGACATGGACAGGGTCTTCTTCACGGCAGGCGGCTCCGAAGCCGTCGAGTCGGCCTGGAAGCTCGCGCGCCAGTACCACCTTGCGAACGGTGAGCCCGACCGCTTGAAGGTCATCGCGCGGAAGACCGCATACCACGGAACCACACTCGGCGCCCTTTCGATAACGAGCATCCCTCCCATTCGCGCTCCCTTCGAGCCGATGCTGAACCACCTCGTGACGCACGTGTCGACGACCGACAATCCCCGAGCCGCCGACGAGATCGAGGAAGCGATCCTCGCCGAAGGTCCGGGGACCGTCGCCGCGGTGTTCCTCGAGCCCGTCCAGAACTCCGGAGGCTGCTTCGTTCCCTACGAGGGCTACTGGCAGCAGGTTCGCGAGATCTGCGACCGATACGGGATCCTGCTCGTGAGCGACGAGGTCATCTGCGCATTCGGACGGCTGGGGACGTGGTTCGGCGGGCAGAAGTTCGACTACGTACCCGACATGATCACGTTCGCAAAGGGAGCGACATCGGGATACGCACCACTCGGAGGTGTCATCACCCGCCCGTACATCGCCGAGACCATCCGGGCGAGCGAGGACATCGTCTGGCATGGCATCACGTTCGGCGGTCACCCTGTTTCGTGCGCGGTCGCCTTGGCCAACATCGAGGCCATGGAGGCGGAGGGCATCGTCGAACACGCTGCAGCACATGAGAGCATGTTCAGATCGAAGCTCGAGAAACTCCTCGATCACCCGATTGCCGCCGAACTGCGCGGTGCGGGATACTTCTATGCGGTCGAGCTCCAGAAGGATCCCGAGAACGGAGTCCACTTCTCGCGAGAGGAGGCGACGGAGATCGTCGGGCGGCTCAAGCCCCTCCTCCTCGAGCTCGGCATGATCGCGCGGGCGGACGGTCGCGGCGCTCCCATCCTCCAGTACTCGCCGCCG
>CAZYGP010000039.1:0-12288 GCA_964647265.1 uncultured Acidimicrobiaceae bacterium
CATCTCCGATTCGAGTGGTGCCCCGTTCACGACGTCTGGGTACATCGCATCGGCGATCGAGCGGGCGACCGGTGGTACGTAGGCGACCTGGGAGCGATGGGTGCGTAGGGCGAGGACCGACTCGAGGCCTTCAACGGTGAGCTCGCGGAGTGTCACGGCCGTCGGCCGGTTCCGGGGTCGGTTGCGCCACGCCTCCCAGTCCGGTCGCGTCAGACCGTAGATGAGGTCGTCCGAGCACTCGCCGTCGAGCCAGAACGAAGACTTGAGGTGCCCCTCGTAGAGGAAGCCCGTGCGCTCGAGCACCATCGCGGAAGCGGGGTTGTCAGGGTGGAGCATGCCGAACACCCGAGTCACCGAGCGGTCCTCGAACAGGTATGTGACGAGCGCTTCGAGCGCCTCGGTCGCATACCCCCTCCCCCAGTGCGCCGATCCGAACGAGTAGCCGACCTCGGCCGTGCGCGCCTCGTCCCCGAGATGAAGGGCGAGGTCGCCATACGTCTCACCCGTGATGCGATCGGCGACGATCGCCATCCACCATTCCTCGTCTTCGGGTCCCTCCATGGCGACGAGCTTGGACACGACCCGCTGGGATTCGGATAGTGGGTACGGCGTCACCCAATCCTGGTACCGGGCGACCTCAGAATCGTTCCGTAGCGCGTGATACCCGTCGAGGTCCCCTTCCGTGAAGGCGCGGATGATGAGGCGCTTCGTGACCAGTGGCTCGAACATTCGACCATTCAATCAGCTCACCAAGCGATCCGCTCGCGAAACTTCGCATCTTCGCGCGTTCCGACTCCGCACGGTCCGGAGTCGCCGCATATCCTTTGAGGAATATGGATACGGGAACAGCGGATTGGCTCGTCGACGGCGACCCTGCAATCCGATGGCAGGTCCACCGCGACCTCCTCGATTCACCACGGGACGTGTGGATGAGTCACCAAGCCCTTGTCCCAACCGAGGGCTGGGGTTCACGGCTGCTCGCCGAACGGGCGGACAGTGGCCGATGGTCCGATGGCCTCTACGGGCCGAAGTGGACATCGACCACGTACACCCTCCTCCAGCTGTGGAGGATGGGGCTCCCGCGGGACAATCCCGAGGCGGTTGCCTCGACGCTCCTGCTCGTCGACAGGCCCGTTTGGGTGTTCGGCGTTGGGGCGAAGGCGAACCAGGACGACTGTGTCGCGGGTTTCGGACTCGCCCTCTCGAGCTGGTTCACCATCGATGACCAGCGGCGCGAGGACCTGGTGGTGAATCTCCTCGAACGCCAACTCGATGATGGCGGGTGGAATTGTCGGGCTGGTGATCGTACGAAGCACAGCTCCTTCCACACCACGATCAACGTCCTCGAAGGTCTACGCGAGTACTGCCTGTCGGAAGGACGTCGATCCCGCGTGGTCGAAGCCGCCGAGGTGCGAGCACGTGAGTTCTTCTGTGAGCACCACCTGTACCGTTCTCATCGCACGGGGCGGGTGCCTGACGACCGAATGGCACGACTCCCGTTCCCGCCGCGGTGGCACCATGACATCCTCAGGGGCCTCGACTACTTCCGAGCCTCCGGAGCCGATCGGGATCCGCGGCTCGAGGATCCCATCGAGGTGCTGATGGGCCACCGCCGGACCGATGGCCGGTGGCCGATCCACGCGAACTACTCCGGGAAGGTCTGGTTCACGATGGAGGGTGGGCGCCGGGCGAGCAGATGGAACACCCTCCGTGCCCTGCGCGTCGTGCGCTGGTGGAACGGCGCCTGAACCCACTCCCCTGGTTCTTGCGTAAGAGCGGGACGAACAGTCGCACTCGAGGTCAATCCGCTCGGTCAGGGCACGCCGTGGCTCGCGGCGAATCCTCCAGGGAACCAATTCGGTGTTGACGACGTCTCACTGTCCGGAGGTCAGGACCCAACGACATGAGACACAACACCAGTTTCCTCTTCACCGCGGTCGGTCGCGGACTCCTCCCCGGCGGGTCGGGCCGCTGATGCGCATCCTCGTGGTCGAGGACGAGCACGACCTCGCAAGCGCCATCGCCACGAGCCTGCGGCGCGAGGGGTACGCCACCGACGTCGCCCCCGACGGTGCAACTGCAATCGACCGTGCTGCGGTCAACGAGTACGACCTCGTGTGCCTCGATCTCAACCTTCCCGACGTCGACGGCTTCGACGTGTGTCGGGAGGTCACCAACGGTGCGGGGCGCATCCCCGAGGCGTCCCCTCCTCCGAAGGTCATCATGCTCACGGCTCGCGGCAGCGTCGAGGACCGCATCCGCGGACTGGACGAGGGAGCGGACGACTACCTCGTGAAGCCCTTCTCCCTCCGCGAGCTCAATGCACGGGTGCGTGCCCTCCTGCGCCGCGACACGGGCCTCGGGAGCTCCGTCGTGGTCGTCGCCGGAGTCCAGGTGGACACCGCTCGCCACGAAGTCACCCACCATGGCTCCCCCGTCGACCTCACCGCGAAGGAGTTCGCGCTGCTCCGCTGGTTCGCCCTCCACCCCGACGAGGTCCACAGCGCCGAGAAGCTCCTCGAGCACGTCTGGGACGAGCATGCGGACCCATTCACCAACACGGTGCGCGTGACCCTTTCGAACCTCCGTCGCAAGCTCGCCGACGCCAACGACGGCGCCCAGCCGATCGAGACCCTCACGGGCAGCGGATACCGTCTGCGGAGCGACGCTTGAACGCCGCGCCACCCTCTGCCAGCACCTCGAGGGCCCGATATCCCTCGGCCCGCCGACCCTCGGTTCGGATCCGCCTCGCCGCTGCGATGGCGATCACCACCCTGCTCTTCGCCGCGGTCGTAGCCCTCACCGCCACCGGATTCGCCTCATGGCGGGCAGACACGACGAGCGAGGCGCTCGTCGGCACCGCAAGGATCGACGACGAGGTCGTGGTGATCATCGCCGACGAAGGCGTCCGTGCAGCCGCCCAGGCGAGGGCTGAGACGCTCCGGTGGAGCCTCGTGGCGCTCGGCTTGTCCATCGTCCCTGTCGCGGTCGCCGGCTGGGTGGTCGCCGGTCGCATGCTCACCACCGTCGAGTCTGCGCTCACCGAGGTCGAAGCAACCGAGGAGGAGCGTACGCGCCGTCTCCAAGAGGTGGTCCACGAGCTGCGCACCCCTCTCGCCGTGATGGGCACGAACCTCGAGCTCGCCGCGTCCGGCTCCGACGTCGACGCCGAGGCCGTTGGGTTCATCGACGCAGCCCTCCGGGCGCTCGATCGAATGGATCGCACGGTCGATGATCTGGCAGGGCAGGGCGGCCTCGTCGTCCACGCAACGCATGACACCGTCGACGTGGCATCCGTAGCCACCGACGTCGTCGACGAGTACTCGGGGCCTGCACGCCGGCGCGGCCTCCACCTCGTCAGCGTGGCGAGCGAACCCGTCGCAGCCGAGTCGGCCGAGGCGGCACCATTGCGGACCGTCATCGGCAACCTGGTCGGCAACGCCGTCCGACTCGCCCCACGCGGGTCGGTTGTCACCGTCGACTGTGGCACCACCACCGACTGGGCGTGGGTAGCGGTGACCGACGAGGGTCCCGGCCTTCCCACCCCGCACCACTCACGGGTCTTCGAACGGGGATGGCAGGGCCCCCACGAACGGCACCGCGCAGAAGGGAAGGGCGCTGGGCTCGGCCTGACCATCGCCCGCCAGCTGACAGAGGCCCAGGGAGGGCTGGTGAGCATCGACTCCGAGGAAGGTGCAGGGACCACCGTGACCGTGTGGTTACCTCGCACCGCCGACGCCGACCGGACGAACATCGTTGCGTCGGACGGCATCCACCCGATCGCCATGCCGTGGAGATCTGCACCCGTCGGCTCGTGACGGCGGTCCCTTCACACGACTTCCCTTGACACTGGCTTTATGCCCCTTGTCGTACGTTCCGACGAAACGATCACGGAGGCTCCGTTGACCCAGCTCGAAACCGACACGCGGCCAGCGCGCATCGAGCATCGCTCGTGGCGCGACCTGCCTGCATCACCGCCGGTGACCGATCAGTTCCCCGTCGAGGAGCGAGGAGCGGACATCGCGTCAGCCGACACCACCGTCCTCCCGCAGACCCCGCCGATCACACCGCCCCGGTCGAAGAGTTCCGAACGCCAGCGGCGCAGCTGGCTGATCCCAGCCGCCATCACCGCCGTCGTGGTGGTAGGGCTCGCGTTCCTCGCGACGCGGGACGACGGCTCCACGACCGACACGATCTCGGCAGGCGACATGGGCAACCCAGCCGCGGTCGCCTCGACACTCGGCCCCTCAGTCGTCCAGATCGACGTCCTCGGCGGTCTCGATGCCGGCGGCGGTGTCGGATCCGGTGTGATCTACGACGAGATGGGCCTGGTCCTCACCGCCCACCACGTCGTGGCATTCGGCGACGAGGTCACCGTCCGTACCCACGACGATCGCACCTTCACGGGGATCGTGGTCGGTCGCGCACCCGAGCGCGACCTCGCGGTCGTCGCCCTCCGTGACGCCACGGACCTCACCGCCGCGACGATCGCCGAGCCTGGATCCGTGGAGGTCGGTGACCCCGCGTTCGCCCTCGGCAGCCCGTTCGGGTTCCAGCAGTCGCTGACGGCAGGCATCATCTCCGGCCTCGACAGGGAGCTCGAGACGCCGGTGGGTCTCCTCACCGGGCTCATTCAGACGGACGCACCGATCAACCCGGGCAACTCCGGCGGCCCCCTCGCCGACGGCGAGGCGAAGGTGATCGGTATCAACACGGCCATCGCCTCGATGTCCGGAGGCAACGACGGTGTCGGCTTTGCCGTGCCCGTCGAGGACTTCGCAGACCTGCTCGACGAGGTGGAGACTGCAGGCGGTGTCGACGCACCTGCGGTACCCGCCTCCGAGGGATCGGGACTCGAAAGCCTCATCCCGGGTCTCGGGAGCATCCCCGGCTTCGACGAACTCCAGGACCTCCTCGAAGACCTCCTCAACCCCCAGGGCGGCCAGGGCGGGACGGGCCAGGATCTCCTGCCGGGGCTCGACGAGCTCCTCGACGAGCTGTTCCGACCCGAGGCCACCCCCCAGCCCAGTCCCCAGCAGCCCAGCCCGCAGCAGGAGCTCGATTCGCTTCCGAGCCTCGACGAACTCCTCCAGGAACTCTACGGAGCGGCGGGGATCCCCGAGGAGCTCGGAAGGGTGCTGGACGAGCTGTTCGGCACACCGGTGCCCGGCACAGTTCCCGACAGCGGAGGGAGCGACGCATGACGACGATCGACGCCACCACCCCCATGACCGGTCGTGCCGACGTGTCCCATGCCATCCAGCTGCGTGAGGTGATGTCCGAGCTCCAGCGAGTCATCGTCGGGCAGGAGCGTGTCCTCGAGCGGGTACTCGTCGCCCTCCTCGCAGGCGGGCACTGCCTGCTCGAGGGTGTCCCCGGACTCGGGAAGACCCTGACGGTGTCGACCCTCGCTCGCACGCTCGGCGGCACCTTCACCCGGATCCAGTTCACGCCTGACCTGCTCCCTTCGGACATCGTCGGCACCCGCGTGTACCGGCAGTCCACCGAGTCGTTCGACGTCGAACTCGGCCCCGTGTTCGCGAACTTCGTGCTCACGGACGAGATCAACCGCGCTCCAGCGAAGGTGCAGTCAGCCCTGCTCGAGGTGATGGCGGAGCGGCAGATCTCGCTCGGCGGTGTCACCCATCCACTCCCTGATCCGTTCCTCGTGCTCGCCACCCAGAACCCGATCGAGTCCGAGGGTGTCTATCCCCTCCCCGAAGCACAGCGTGACCGGTTCCTGATGCGGATCCCGGTGGACTACCCGACGGCCCTCGATGAGCATGAGATCGTCGCCAGGGCAGGGGGTCCCAGAATCGAACCGGAACCGATCCTGTCGCTCGACGACGTGCGCGGGCTTCAGCGCGCCGCCGCCGCCGTGCACGTCGATCCCGTCGTGCAGGACTACGCGGTGCGCCTCGTCCTCGCCACGAGGGAACCGGACAGGTACGACGTTGCCATCGACAGCCTCCTCGCCTACGGGGCGAGCCCTCGGGCGAGCATCGGACTCGTGCACGCGGGCCGCGCCCTGGCTCTCCTTCGCGGCCGCGATCACCTTCTGCCCCAGGACGTGTACGACATCGCGTACGACGTCTTGAACCACCGGCTGGTGTTGTCCTTCGACGCCGTGGCTGACGGTGTCACGGTCGACGACGTCCTCGTCGAGGTCCTCACCACGGTGCCCGCACCGAGGGTCAGTTCGTCGCAACTCGCCGCGAGCGCCGCACGGGCGGTCTTCGGATGAGCAGGCGCCCCTTCGGCGGACGGCCCGGACCGCCGACTGGCGTCGAGGACCTGCCGCGGGCACGGCGAACCACGTCTCCGTCACAGGTCCCGACAGACCGACTCAGGCTCACGGTGCTCCGCCGCCTCGACGGACTGCTTGCAGGCGACCACGCCGGGTTGTTGCCCGGCCACGGCACAGAACGCGGCGAGGCTCGTCCCTACATTCCGGGTGACGACCCCCGCCACATCGACTGGGCCGTCACTGCACGCACCAGCGTCCCGCACGTCCGGGACACGATCGCCGACCACGAGCTGGAACTCTGGCTCGTCGTCGACAGCTCCTCGAGCCTCGCCTTCGGGACCGGACAAGCGACGAAGCACGAACTCGCATGGGCTGTTGCGGGCGCCTTCGCCCTCCTCGCCTCCGAGGGCGGGAACCGGATCGGGGCCGTGCGCACCACGCCGAAGGCGGGTGGAACCCGGCCCGAGATCCTGCCCGCGCGAAGCGGCACCCAACACGTCGGTGCCGTCCTGGCCGCACTCCACCGGGCGCCGGTCGACGGCGAGGCAGGCGACCTGCCCGGGGCCCTCGACATGGTCGCTCGCACCGCCAAGCGTCGCGGCCTGGTCGTCGTCGCATCCGACTTCCTCGGTCCCGCCACCTGGGAACGGCAGCTGCGAGGACTGGGGCAGCGTCACGAGCTGATCGCTGTCGAGGTGACCGACCTCCGCGAGGTCGACCTGCCGAACGTGGGACTCATCTCGGTCGTCGACCCCGAATCGGGACGACGCCGGCTTGTCGATACAGCCAGAGCGGACGTCCGTGACCGCTACCGGGCGCTCGCCGACACGAGACGTCGCGACCTTGCGTCGGCACTCGCCTCGTGTGGCGCCGACCACCTGACGATTCGGACGGACCGCGACTGGGTCCTCGACCTGGTCCAGTTCGTTGCGAACCGCAGGGCACGCCTCCTCGCGATGGGAGACCGACACCGATGAACGACTTCGGGTTCCTCGCCCCCGCACGCCTCGCCATGCTCGCCGCACCGGCGATCCTCGCAATCACCTACGCCTTGATGCACGCACGGCGACGGCGCTACGCCGTGCGGTTCACGACCCTCGACCTCCTCGACGAGGTCGCACCAGATCGTTCCGGGTGGCGCCGACACCTCACTGCCGGCCTCCTCCTGGTCGCCGTCATCACAGCCACCCTCGCCTTCGCCCGACCCGTCGTCGCCGGCGAGGTCCAGCAAGCTCAGCAGATGGTGATCCTCGCCATCGACACGTCCCTGTCGATGGAGGCCGACGACGTCGCCCCCTCGCGGGCGACGGCCGCGAGGGAGGCCGCTGGTGCATTCCTCGACACGGTCCCCGAGGGAGTCGCCGTCGGTGTCGTCGCGTTCGACGGCAGGGCCAAGCTCCTCATCTCGCCGACCACTCGCCTCGACGCCGTTCGTCGAACCATCGAGCGTGAGCCCTCCCTGGGCGAGGGAACGGCCATCGGAGAGGCGGTCCTCCTCGGCCTCGACGCCATCGACGACGCGATCGTTCGTGCCGAGAACGATGAATCCGGCGCCAAGCCGGTGGGGACGATCGTCCTGCTCTCCGATGGTGACACGACGTCTGGTCGCCCGAACGACGAAGCCGCATCCGAGGCACGGGACCGGAACGTCACCGTTCACACGATCGCCTTCGGCACCGACAGCGGGACGATCCCAGACGGCATGGGTGGCCGTATCCCGGTGCCGGTCAACCGCCTGGCGCTCGAGCAGCTCGCATACCAGACCGACGGTCGCGCACTCACTGCCGTCAGCGCCGAGGAACTGAGCAGGGTGTACGAGGACCTCGGTCGCAGCGTCCAGGTCGAGGTCGTGCACGACGAGGTCACCGATTGGTTCGCGGGTGCCGCTCTCGTCGTCCTCACGTTTGCCGGAGCGGCATCGCTGATGTGGAGCGGCCGCCTGCCCTGACGCCGGAGGCGCCCCAACTCCCGACAGATCGCGGCGGCTACCGGAATCACCGATGCTGGCGCGGCGCCTCGTCACCCGCTGATGAGGAACCATCCCAGCGAGCCACGGCTATCAGGCCGATGGCGGCGACGAAGGCGAGGAAGCCCGGTGCCAGCAGCGGGTTCCCACCGAACAGCGCATCCCAGAGCCTGCCGAGCGTCGAGCTGAAGGGTCGATCAACGTCAGCATCGCTGAGGTTGCCGGCGTAGTGTGCCCACATGCCGATCAGTGCGAACACGATCGCTGACGCCATCAGCCATCGCCAGGACGTGACCAGCCAGGTGGTCGGGCGGAAGACCAGGACGAGCGCGACAACCGACATCAGGCCGAGGGTCACAATCGGAATCCACTGCACCACGTCGGCGAAGTGACCGGCAAGGACGAGCTCGACGAGCCCACCGGCGCTCGCGACCGCAACGGTGATCAGGAGCGCGGTTCGGATGGTGGCATCCGGCATGACCCCACACGCTAGAAGGATTCGAGGACTCGGGCCACGGCGAACCGAAGACGTCGGGGAACTCAGCAATGTCGGCCACAGCGACACCCCTTCATCGGACGAGTCCACTGTCGGGTTGGTCGATTTCGTCAGCCGATCGACACCGGCCGATGGGGATCACTCGCTGGTCGCCACCGCGAGGCGTTGGGTGAGGAGGCGGCGGTCGGCGTCGTTCATGGGGCACTCGAGTGCGCGACGCAGGGACGCTGCAGACGCCTCCCGATCACCCGACCGCGCCAGCAGTTCGGCACGCGTGGACCAGTAGAGGTGCCACGCCTCGACGCCCGTGTCACCTTCGAGGTCCTCGAGAAGGCTGAGACCGGCATCGGGACCGCTGTCGTGGGCCACTGCGACGGCACGGTTGACGCGCACGACGGCCGAGGGATTCGTGTCCTCGAGGCGGGCGTAGAGACCCACGATACGCGACCAATCGGTCTCATCGAACGCCGCCGCCGAGCTGTGCTCGAGGGCGATCGCCGCCTGGATGCGATACCAGCCCCCTCCGTCTGGTCCAGGCGCGATCGCGAGGAGAGCTTGGGCTTCGGCGATCTCGTCGGCCTCCCATGCCGTGCGATCCTGCTCGGAGAGGAGGACGAGTCCGCCGCGGTCGTCCAGCCTCGTACCCCGCCGCGCCCACGTCGCGAGCATCAACGCAAGGAGGGCGCGCACCTCGGGTTCGTCAGGCATGAGTGCCTCGAGCGTCCTCGTCAGACGGATCGCCTCTACGCCGAGTTCGACGCGCCCGTCGGCGGCTCCCTCGTACGCAGAGTGTCCGGCGGTGAAGGCGAGGTAGAGCACCTGGAGCACGGCGGGGAGCCGATCCGGGAGTTCAGCCTCGTCGGGGATACGATACGGGATGTTGGCGACCCGGATCTTGCGTTTCGCCCGTGAGATCCGCTGAGCGACGTTCGGCTCCGGTTCGAGCAGCGCTCGGGCGATCTCGCGGGTCGACAATTGTGAGATCGTCCGCAGGGTCAGGGCGATGCGGCCGTCCGGTGAGAGGGCCGGGTGGCAGCAGGTGAAGAGCAGCCGGAGCGGGTCGGAGGCCTCCGTATCGTCAGCCGGCATGGTGAGAAGGCGCATCGCCTCGGTCTCTTTGTCCTTGCGTTTGGCCTCACGTCGCATGTGGTCGAGTGCGCGATTGCGTGCGACGCGGTTGAGCCACGCCGCTGGGTTGTCCGGGATGCCGGTGCGCCGCCATTGCTCGAGGGCGACGATCGAGGCTTCCTGAACGGCGTCCTCGGCGACGCCGAAGTCACCGGTGAGTCGGATGAGGGTGGCCACAACGCGGCCACCCTCGATCCGTATCGCTTCCTCGAGCGGCGTCACGCCTCTGAGAAATCGATGACCGGCCTCACCTCGACCATGCCATGCCACGCCCCGGGGATCTGCGCCGCCCACGAGACGGCCTCGTCGAGATCGGCGCACTCGAGGAGGTAGAAGCCGCCGAGGACATCCTTGGTCTCGGCGAACGGGCCGTCCGTCGTGACGATCTCCCCGCCTTTCCCCCTGACCCGCACCGTCGTCGCGGTGGCAGTGTCTTCGAGCGCCTCTCCCCCCGCCATCACACCGGCAGCGCCTGCCTTCTCCCCGAACTCGTCGTACTCGGCCATGACGTCGGCCCAGTCATCGAGCGTCCCCTGTCCCTCGGCCTCAGCAGGCCCATAGATGAGGGCTGCGTACTTTGGCATCCTGCACCTCCTGTTCATCGGATACCTTCGCCGATACGACGAACGGGCGCCACTGATTTCGACAGCAAACCGCGGTACTCCCCGCTGGCCGATGATCAGTTTGTGCGCGGGTAGGCGTTCGGATCCGAGGATGGTCAGATCGGAACGCAGGGCAGATCGTGTCCCAAACTCCCTAAACAAACGAACGGTTGTTTGTTATGCTCGATGAATGGAAGTCGTCGTCCTGCTCCCGGCCTTCAACGAGGCGCCCACCATCGGCGATGTTCTCGACGGCATGCCCACAGCAATCGGACCCCACGACGTCAGGGTCGTCGTCGTCGACGATGGCTCAACCGACGGGACCTCCGACATCGTCCGTTCCAGCGGCACCCAGCTGATCGAGTGCGCCGAGAACCGGGGAAAGGGCGCGGCTCTGTGCAGGGCAATGGAGCTGCTCGACGCCATCGACTTCGCGTCGCTCGTGTGGATGGACAGCGACGGCCAACACCTCCCCTCCTCATTGCCGGACCTGGTTCACCCGATACTCGACGAGGACGTCGACCTCTGTGTAGGAAGCCGCTACCTCGGCACGACGACCAGGAATCACAAGGCACCGCTGAACCGTCGAGTGGTTCGTGCGGGCGCGATCCGTGCGGTCCGGACCATCACCGGTGAGCACATCACCGACCCCTTCTCGGGATTTCGCAGCTTCTCGAGGCGTGGATTCGACGCGGTGAGACTGAAGGGATCCGGCTACGAAGCAGAGCTCGAGTCGTTCTTCGCGGTAGCGAAGGCGGGACTGAGGGTCCTCGAGGTGCCGATCCCGAGACTCTACGGCCCCGGCACATCGAAGATGGGGGCACGCCACGGCGCCGCACTCGGACGAACGGTCGTGGTGACGGGATACGCTCGGACGGTGCATCGAGCGTGGCGGGAACGGGCGACGCCGAGGGCAGAAGGTTCGAATGCCCGGTGATCTCGCCGGCGACCTCCTCGCCAAGCTGTCTGCCGATGTCGCCAGCGATGCATTCATCGGCACGGCGGGCTCGTTCATGAGGGACGTCGACCGGCTCGTGGCCGGGACCTTCACCTCCGGTGACTTCCGCATGCCGGTCGATCCATTCAAGGGCGACGGTCCCGAGGCGGAGGTCGACGCCAACCTCTACTACCGCATGTTCTGGCGAATGTTCGACCAGACACCCGCCGCCCTGATCCAGGGGTTCGCCATTCCGCTCAGGCTGATCCTCGCCAGGAAGCTGTTCCGCCATTGCGGCGACGACGTGATCATCCACCACAACGTCCTGTTCTCCGACGGAGGGAACATCAGCCTCGGCGACGGCGTCCTCGTGAATCGCTACGCCATGCTCGACGACCGGGGACCCATCGACGTCGGTGCATACACCATGTTGTCCGCCGGCATCACGATAGAGACACACACCCATCCGTTCGACAACTTCGAGCGCCCGATCGCCCACGCAGGGCGGGGCATCGGCCCCGTGACGATCGGCGCCAACAGCGTCGTCGGCTACAACGCCGTCTTGATGGCAGGGGTCACCCTCGGATACCGAACGATCGTGGGAGCGAACTCGGTCGTGACGAAGGATGTGCCCGACTACACCGTGGTGGGAGGTGTCCCTGCCAGAGTGATCAAGGAGATCCAGCCCCCGGACGGCCGCGATCCCGTCCGAGCAACCCTCGAGCGCGGTAGTAACTCGGAGAACCCACCGCGCTGAGGGGCGTCGACCGGGCCGACGATGCTGGCGCGGTCAGACGCAGAACTCGTTGCCTTCGGGGTCAGCCATGGTCAACCACGTGTGCGGCCCCTGCTGTCCCTTGTGGAGGACTGTGGCACCGCGCCTCACGAGCTCGTCACGGACAGCCTCCACGT
>CAZYGP010000040.1:0-12262 GCA_964647265.1 uncultured Acidimicrobiaceae bacterium
ACGTGCCGATGGCATCGCCGACTCCCGTGCCGAGGCCGTCGAGCGCCGATGCGAGCTGTCTGATGCGGAGGTCCGTCTCCGCATAGGTGGTTCGGTGGATCGATCGGTCGGCCTCGACCGACACGATCTCCTGCGGTCCGTACTGCCACACGGCGTTGTCGTAGAGCGTGCTCAGCAGCAGGGGGAAGTCGTCTTGCATGTGCATGGGGATCCGATCCCGGCCGAGGGTCGGGCAATCATACGCGTTCGGGCACCGTCGCGCGTAGCCTTGCAGGATGACTTCATGGTCCTCGGCGGGGTCGCCGACCGCGCGTTTCGACGACCTCGTGTCAGGTCACTCGTTCACATTGGTCGACCATCTCGAAAGCCGCGTTGCCCATCACCTCGACGAGGTCCGATCCGTCATTGCATGGGCACAGGAATCTGCTGCCGAGGGACGGTGGGTGGCCGGATACGTCTCCTACGAGGCGGCACCTGCCTTCGATCGTGCCCTTTCGGTCCGGCCCGCCGACACGACGCCGCTCGCGTGGTTCTCCTCGTTCGCGCGATCGATCGATCCCGACGACGATCCCGACACCGACGAGATCGGCTCGCACCACGTGTCGCGTTGGGAGCCCATGGTCGATCGGCCGGGCTACGAGGACGCGTTCGCCCGCGTCAGGGAGAGGATCCGCTCCGGTGACACCTATCAGGTCAACCTCACCTTCCCGCTCCGTGCATCGTTCTCCGGTGACCCGAGGTCCCTGTACCGCGCCCTCGTGAAGGCCCAGAACGCGCCCTATGCGAGCTATTTGCGACATGACGACATCCACGTCGTATCGGTGTCCCCGGAGCGGTTCTTCGCTATCGACGGCACCCGCATCGTCACGAACCCCATGAAGGGGACGCGCCCGCGCGGGAGGTGGACCGCCGAGGATGACGTCAATCGCGACGATCTCGCGGCCTCCGGCAAGGACCAGGCGGAGAACGTGATGATCGTCGACCTCATCAGGAACGACCTCGGTCGCATCGCCCGGTTCGGTTCGGTCACGGTCGAAGAGCTGTTCACCGTCGAGGCATACCCGACGGTGTGGCAGATGACGTCCAAGGTTTCGGCCCAGATCGCCTCCGGGGTCGCGCTCGAGGATGTGTTTGCAGCGCTGTTCCCGTGCGGTTCGGTGACGGGCGCGCCGAAGCCCTCGACGATGAGGATCATCGCGGAGGTCGAGAGCCACGCTCGCGGCGTCTACTGCGGCGCGATCGGGTTCATTCCGCCCGGGGACGGCCTCGACGGTGCGTCGTTCTCCGTCGCCATCCGTACCGCTGTGGTGGACCAGTCCGAGGGCATCGTGACCTATGGTGTCGGTGGCGGTGTCACGTGGGGTTCTGCGGCCGATGGCGAGTACGCAGAGGCGCTTGCGAAGGCGCGTGTGCTCACACCCCGGGAGCCGGTTCCCGGCCTGTTCGAGACGATTCGCTGGGATGACGGGTGGGTATGGCTGGAGGACCACCTGAGCCGCCTCGAAGCATCATCGAACCACCTCGGGATCCCGTACTCCCACGATCGGATCACTGAGGCCCTCGCCGATGCCGAAGGTCGATGTAGGCGCCCATCGAGGGTCAGGCTCGTCCTCGACCGGACAGGCGATGTCAGTGCGACCATCGAAGAGGCGCCGAGTGGTTTCAGCACGCGACCCGGACCGCACGCCGATGTGACCGTCGTCGGTGTGGACCTCGACCCGGTGGACGCCGCCGATGAGTGGCTCTTCCACAAGGTCACCGACAGGACACGGTACGACGAGCGGGCGAGACGGCACGGGCATTGGGACGATGTCCTTCTCACCAACACCGACGGCTTCGTCACCGAGTCGACGATCGCGAACGTCGTGTTCCTCCTCGACGGCGTATGGGTGACACCACCGGTTGGTGACGGACTCCTTCCCGGCATCCTCAGGGCGCGCCTACTCGATGAAGGGGTGATCACCGAGAGGTCCGTCAGCGTGCCGGAGGCGTACGCCGCCGATGCCGTGGCCCTCATCAACTCGGTGCGCGGGTGGCGTAATGCGACACTCGCTCGCGTCGGCGAGGCACGTAGGCGGGGCGTTCGCTAGGTTCAAGGCCATGGAGGAACCCCGAGATATCTTCAAGGAACTCGCCGATGTCCAGAAGGCGCTCCTCGACCTCCCGGACGACGCGTACGCCGAACGCTTCGAACTGCGCAAGCGCCAGGACGAGCTCAGGGCCATCGCCCGAAGCGGCGACAACCCGATGGATGCGGGACGCTCCGACGACGAACTCCTGCGGGAACTCCGCGCTCTCCGGTTGCAGATGAAGAGCATCGAAGAGCAGCGCATCGACCTCGTCGGCCAGGCCGGTAGCGGAGGCTCGACGTCCTCCGAGATGGGAAACCTCGGAGGCGTCAAGATCAACAAGGGCATCGACGATGCCCTTGGACTGCCCCGCATCAAGTCACGCATAGGCGTGTTGAAGGGAATCCTCTCCGACCGCGGAGTCGACGTACCCGTCGCGGATTGATCGGATCAACACAGCGGCTACGCTCGCCGCGATGGGCGACTACCACGTACACCTCCATCCGCATGGTCCCTACAACGGTGAGGGACCGCCGCCCGGTCACTATCCCGTCGACCACATCGAGGCCTATGTCGAGAGCGCGCTCGCGAACGGCGCATCGCAGATCGCCTTCACCGAGCACCTCTATCGATGCATCGAATCGAAGGATGTGCTCGGGAGGTGGTGGGAGGACGATCCCAGAAAAGACCTTGCGCGGTACACGAGCGCCTACGTTCGATCCGAGCGTGTCCTGTCCCTCGAACGGTACGTCCAGGCGGTGGTGGCAGCGAAGGATCGGGGCCTCCCCGTGCTCCTCGGCCTCGAGGTCGACTACTTCCCCGGAACCGCAGAGGGGGTGGTCGAGTTCCTCGCACCGTATCCGTTCGACATCCTGATCGCCTCTACGCACTGGGTGGGTGCATGGGGGATCGACCTCGAGGACCAGAGGCACGAGTTCGCGACCCGCGGTGCGCGAACCTCATATGAGGACTACTTCGCGATCGAGACCAGGCTCGCCGCATCGGGGCTGTTCGACGTCCTCGCGCATGCAGATGTCGTGAAGAAACAGGGCGTCTTCCTCGAAGAACCACCCCACGACCTCTACGAAGAGCTCGCGGTTGCCGCGGCGCGAGGAGGAACCGCCGTCGAGGTGTCCACCGCAGGCTTGTACCAGCCGGCTCGTGAGCTGTACCCCGCCCCTGGGCTCCTCCAGCGGTTCTTCAACCACGCGGTGCCCATCACCCTGGCGTCGGACGCCCACTTCCCGCATCACTGCGGCAGGGATCGGGATCGGGCCATCGAGCTCGCCCGCTCGGTCGGATACCGCGAGCGGATCGAGTTCGACCGTCGGATCGGGAAGCTCGTCCCACTCGATTGATCGGTGCATCGGGGATCGCCCGAACCGGTAGCCTGTCGCACATGCCCAATCCGTCCGTATGGCTGACGACGCTCGGCTGTTCGAAGAACCAGGTCGACAGCGACAAGATCTCATCGGCCCTGGCGCACGCCGGGTACGGCGCTGCACCCGATCCCGAGTCCGCCGACGTCGTCATGGTCAACACCTGTGGGTTCATCGATGCCGCACGGCGCGAGTCGATCGATACGATCCTCGACCTTGCCGCGGCGAAGCGCACGGATGCCCGCCTCGTCGTCATGGGATGCATGGCCCAGCGGTACGAGCAGGAGCTCATCGACGCACTTCCGGAGGCAGACGCCGTCATCGGACTCGACAGATATCCCGGGCTGGTCGGCGAACTCGATCGACTCACCGCCTGGGAGCCGATCACGATCACGGGCGTCAGGCGATCCGCGATGGACATCCTCGAATCGCCCATCCGGGTCGCACCCACGACGCCCTACGCCTACGTGAAGGTCGCGGAGGGCTGCAACAAGACGTGTGCGTTCTGCGCCATTCCGCTGATCCGGGGCAAGCAGAGGTCGCGGTCATCGGATGGGATCATCGCCGAGATGGAGGGCCTCGTCGCGGACGGCGTCCAGGAGATCGTGCTCGTCGCCCAGGACCTCGCCGCATATGGCAGGGACAACGGTGTCGGGTCGATCGAAGCGCTGGTGGAGCGGGCCGCCGAGGTCGATGACCTCGCGAGGCTGCGGCTGTTCTACCTGTACCCGCGGGAGATCCGACAGGGCTTGATCGACCTCATGGCGGGTCACCGGACGATCGCCGACTACTTCGATCTTTCGCTCCAGCACGCCTCGCCGACGTTGCTGCGCGCCATGCGACGCCCGGGAAGCGGGGATGCCCACCTCGACCTCATCGCGAGGATCCGGTCCGAAGCACCCGACGCAGCCACCCGTTCGAGCTTCATCGTTGGTTTCCCGGGGGAGACCGACGTCGATGTCGAGCATCTGGCCGAGTTCCTGGCCGAGGCCCGGCTCACCTGGGCTGGATTCTTCCCGTTCTCACCCGAGGCGGGTACCGCAGCGATCGACCTCCCGAACCACGTCGGTTCGGACGCAATGGGGGAGCGCCTCCGATACCTCCAGGGGATCCAGGACGAGGTGACGGCTGGGGAGAACGCCTCGATCGTCGGATCGAGATTCGATGTCCTCGTCGATGGTGTCGAGGACGGCCAGCCCTTCGGCCGGTCATATCGCGAGGCCCCCGAGATCGACGGGGTGATGCTCCTCGACACGGGCACCGTCGGGACGTGGGTCACGGCGGAGGTGATCGGTGCGTACGGCACCGATCTGTCGGCGAGAGTCCTCCTGGCGTGAACGTCGAGATCCTCGCCGTCGGTACCGAGCTGCTCCTCGGCCAGATCGTCAACACGAACGCGTCTGAGATCGCCGTCCGACTCGCGGACCGAGGCATGTCCCACTACCTCCAGGGCGTGGTCGGGGACAACGCCGAGCGCATGGCGGCGGCGATCCGGAGTGCGACGGAACGAGCAGATGCGCTCGTCATCACGGGCGGGATCGGGCCGACCCAGGACGACATCACGCGCGAGGCGGTCGCAGCAGTTGCGGGGGTTCCCCTCGTCTTCGACGACGCGTATGCGGAGGCGTTGCGGCTTCGATGGGAGGCACTCGGGAGGGACTTCCCGTCGTCGAACCTTCGCCAGGCGTATCGGCCGGAAGGTGCCGTCGCCATCGCCAACGCAAAGGGGAGCGCACCGGGGTTCCGCATCCGCATCGGATCCTGCTGGGTCATCGCCCTCCCCGGCGTCCCCGCTGAGATGCTCTCCATGCTCGACGACGACGTCATGCCGTTCCTCCAGGCGGAATCGGGATCGGAAGTGGCGGTCGTCGTCAGCAGGGTGGTGAGGTCCTGGGGCATGTCGGAGGCGGCAGTCGGGGAACTCTTCGACGACATCTTCACGGGATCCGTGAACCCCACGGTCGCCTTCCTTGCGTCGTCAGGCGAGATCAAGGTCCGTCTCACGGCGAGGGCACAGACGACGGAGCTGGCATACGGCCTGATCGACCCCGTCGAGCGGACCGTGCGCGACCGTCTCGGAAGCCATGTCTTCGGAGTCGATGAAGACACGATCGAACGCGTGATCCATCGGCTCCTCATCGATCGCGGCTGGACGATCGGAACGGCGGAGTCCGCGACGGCGGGCATCGTCGCATCGCGCCTCACGTCGGTCGCCGGTGCAAGTGCCACGTTCCGTGGTTCGATCGGTGCGTACGCGCCCGACTTGAAGGTGTCGCTGCTCGGCGTGGCGCAGGACGTGATCGATACCCACGGCATCGTGTCCGAGGAAACCGCACGCGGAATGGCGCGCGGGGCGGTGCGACTGCTCGGAGTGGACGTCGCGGTGGCGGTCACAGGATCGGCAGGACCCGATCCCCTCGAGGTCGATGTCGGAACCATGTGTGTGGCCGTCTTGACGCCCGAGGTCGAACGATCCCGAACCTTCCACATGCCGGGGGACCGCGAGCGCGTCCGGACGTACACCGCAACGGCAGCGCTCCACCAGGTGCGGCTGGCGATCGACGGGCGATGACGGGAAACGCTTTTCTCGCCATCGAGCTTTCGTCCGACGAACGCCACGCGCTGTCCAGCGCGCTCGATGAAGCGAGCCCCGGTCCACGGATACCGGGGAAACGTGTACGACCCGAGAACTGGCACATCACGCTCCGGTTCCTCGGCCCGGTCGACGAGGTGGTGACCGATCGCGCCCTCCACGAGGTCTCAGAGGCACTCGACGCCCGGGCGGGCCGTGTCGTGTTCACCGGTCTCGGTGCGTTCCCGCGTCCGGCGAAGGCGACGGTCCTCTACGTCGGCATCGACGATCCCACAGACCTCTTGCCGTCCATCGCCGCACAATGCGAGGCCGCGTGCCGTGACGTCGGGCTCGAACCGCAGGAGCGCCCGTTCGTCGGCCACCTCACGCTGTCTCGTATCCGACCGCCAACCGATGTCACGCGTCTGATCGGGAGCTTCGGGGAGTTCGCCGTCCCGGTTCGGGTATCGGCTGTCAGCATGATGCGCACCACACCCGACGATCGCAGCGTTCGCTACACGGAGATCGGATCGATTCCGCTCCGCTAGGTCGTGAGGCCGTGCCTCGCAGCGAACTCGGCGAGGACCGTGGTGAGGTTCGGCTCGCCGATCTCGTCGAGGTCGTAGTGCACCCTGGTGTAGGGCTTGTCGATCGACACGATCCTGGAGAGGTCGATCGGAGTTCCGATGATGACGGCATCGCAGTCGGTCGCGTTGATGGTCTCCTCCAGGTCCCTGATCTGCTCCTCGCCGTATCCCATGGCTGGCAGAAGCGCCCCGATCCCCGGATAGATCGCGAACGTCTCGCGGAGCCTTCCGACGGCGAACGGTCGAGGGTCGACGAGCTCGGTAGCTCCGTTTGCGAGCGCCGCGACGGTTCCCGCGCCCAGGGTCATCCCTCCGTGGGTCAGGGTCGGGCCGTCCTCGACGGCGAGCACGCGCCTGCCCCTGAGTACCTCTGGATCGTCGACGCTGAGGGCCGAGTTGGCGGTGATCACAACGGCGTCCGGGTTCACGGATGCGATGTTCACCCGAACGGCGGCAACGCCTGCGGCGGGAGCACTGTCGACCTTGTTGATGATCACGACGTCTGCGAGCCTCAGGTTGGTCTCCCCCGGGTAGTAGCCGAGTTCATGCCCGGGCCGGTGGGGATCCACGAGTGTCACGTACAGATCGGACCGGTAGAAGGAGAAGTCGTTGTTCCCTCCATCCCAGACGATCACGTCGCAACCGTCAGGGTCGCGCTCGGCAGCGCGCACGATGGCCTCGTAGTCCGCCCCCGCGTAGATGACGTTCCCACGCACCACGTGCGGCTCGTACTCCTCCATCTCCTCGATCGTGCAATGGTGCTTCGCGAGGTCGGCGACCTCCGCGAAGCGCTGGACGGACTGGAGGTTCAGGTCGCCGTACGGCATCGGGTGCCGAATGGCGACGGGCCGAAGGCCCATTCCGATGAGGATCTCGATCACCTTGCGTGTCGTCTGGCTCTTGCCCACACCCGTGCGAACCGCGGTCACCGAGATGACCGGCTTCGTCGAGTCGATCTGGGTGTCCGACGGACCGAGAAGGGTGAAGCTCGCCCCTGCGGCCTGAACGATCGACGACACGTGCATGACATGCTCATAGGAGATGTCGCTGTAGGAGAACACGCATTCGTCGACGGCGAGGTCGCGGATGAGATGGGCGAGGTCCTCCTCGGCGTGGATGGGTATGCCGTCGGGGTACCGGTGTCCCGCGAGCGATGAGGGGTATCGACGGTCGGCGATGTCGGGGATCTGCGCGGCAGTGAACGCAACGACGTCGACCGTGTCATCATCGCGGAACCGCGTATTGAAGTTGTGGAAATCCCTTCCGGCCGCGCCGATGATGATCACGTTTCTCTTGGACATGTCCCGTACTTCCCGTCTCGAGCCGTTTCGCGTGACGAACGCTACCGCCCATCGCGATCGCGTGGTGGGCCGCATGCCGGGCGTTCGAACAACGGCTCGAGACGACGTCGCAGTGATCGCATGGAATGCGTTCATCGAGGCGGCGGATATCCTCGACATCGAACACGTGTTCGGTTAGCCTTTCTCCCGTCGGGTCACCGGTCGGCATCGTCCTCAAAACGTGTCACAGGCGCCCGATACCGTGCAAGAACACGATCAAAGGGGCACTCATGGCCGACAAACCGAGTGAGAACGACAAGAACCTCGAGATGGCGATGTCACAGATCGAGCGACAGTTCGGCAAGGGGGCCATCATGAGGCTCGGCACCGACCAGATTCGCCGTATCAAGGCAATCCCCACCGGTGCCCTCTCGCTCGACCTCGCCCTCGGCATCGGCGGCGTGCCCCGTGGCCGCATCGTCGAGATCTTCGGCCCTGAGTCGTCAGGCAAGACGTCGTTGGCACTCCACGTGATCGCGGAGGCGCAGCGCAACGGCGGAATCGCCGCATTCATCGACGCCGAGCACGCCCTCGATCCGACGTACGCCAGGGCCATCGGTGTCGACATCGACGAGCTCCTCATCTCCCAACCGGACACCGGTGAGCAGGCGCTCGAGATCGCAGACATGCTGATCCGGTCCGGTGCGCTCGATGTCGTCGTCATCGACTCTGTCGCGGCGCTCGTTCCTCGTGCCGAGCTCGAGGGGGACATGGGCGACACGCACGTCGGCCTCCAGGCGCGTCTCATGTCACAGGCGCTGCGAAAGCTGGCAGGCACGATCAACCGTTCCGACACGACGGCCATCTTCATCAACCAGCTCAGGGAGAAGATCGGCGTCATGTTCGGCTCTCCCGAGACGACGCCGGGCGGGCGGGCGCTCAAGTTCTACTCCAGCGTGCGCATCGACATAAGGCGCATCGAGTCGATCAAGGTGGGCACCGAGAACATCGGCAACAGGGTCCGTGCGAAGGTTGTCAAGAACAAGGTTGCCCCGCCGTTCCGGGTCGCGGAGTTCGACATCATGTTCGGCGAGGGGATTTCGCGTGAGGGCTCCCTCATCGACGTCGCCGTGGAGGAGGGGATCGTGCGCAAGGCAGGCGCATGGTTCACCTACGAGAACGAGCAGCTCGGTCAGGGAAGGGAGAAGGCGAAGGACTTCCTGCGTCAGAACCCAGAGCTCGCCGTGCAACTCCAGGACCAGGTACTGCGATCAGTTGGGGTGATCGTCGACGAGGAGGAGCTGGCTGCCGCCGTGGAGGCCACCGCCGATGTCGATGGCATGGAAGACGACCTGACAGGGGAATCCTGATCGTGGTGAGCCCGTCACGGAACGCGCGATTTTCGC
Organism: uncultured Acidimicrobiaceae bacterium; assembly: GCA_964647265.1. Lineage (GTDB taxonomy): Bacteria > Actinomycetota > Acidimicrobiia > Spongiisociales > UBA5794 > SZUA-442. The sequence continues at coordinate 9,294 of CAZYGP010000040.1, forward strand.
GCTTCGCGATCGGTGCGCACCGAGTACCATCAGAACGCATTCACACATACATCACTGAAACCGAGAAGTTGAGACGTGACGAACGAGACGACGCAATGAGGTGAGCACCGGAAGCGGTGCCTGGAACAACTCATCGGAAGTCGTGTGAGTGCCGAGCCCATTTGTGGCTCGGCACGTCCGTTTCGGCCTCGGAGGAACGAGGACGCATGGAACAGGTTCTCAACCTGCTGATCCCGGGACTCCTGGTCGCCGGCATGTTCAGCGCGGGTCTGGTCGTGGGACGCAGGATCGTCAAACCGCCGCCCGCACCTGACGAGGTGCTCGCAAGCGCACGGATCGAGGCGCAGCGGATCCTCGCACGTGCGGAGGAGGAGGCTCGAGCACTCGCCGAGACGTACCGTGATCGCGAGGAGGCAACCATCGAGCACCGGCGCGTCGAGATGGGGACGATGGAGGAACGCATCGATCAGCGGGCGGCGACCCTCGAGCAGCGTGCGGCGAACCTTGCCCAGCGCGAGGAGTTGGTGCTCGACAAGGAACGGTCGGCGAACGAGACCCTCGCAGAGGCGGCACGTGCCCAGGAGGAGGCCAGAATCGAGCTCGAGGCCCTCGCAGGATTCGACTCGAAGGCTGCCAAGGAGGAGCTGCTCCAGAAGGTCGAGGACGAGGCACGAAGGGACGCCATGGTCCTCGTCCGCGACATGGAGTCGCGTGCACGCGAGGAGGCGGAGAAACGTGCACGGAGGATCCTTGCGACCGCGATCCAGCGCATGGCCGCCGATGTCGTCTCCGAGAGCACCATCTCGACCGTCGTCCTGCCTTCGGATGACATGAAGGGTCGGATCATCGGTAGGGACGGACGCAACATCCGCACATTCGAGGCCGTCACAGGAGTCGACCTCATCGTCGATGACACACCCGAATCGGTCACGGTTTCGACGTTCGATCCTGTTCGCCGTGAAGTGGCCAGGCGGGCGCTCGAACGTCTCGTGGAGGACGGACGGATCCATCCGACCTCCATCGAGGAGGCCTATGAGAAGGCCCGCGACGAGGTCGAGCAGTCGATCCGTGACGCAGGCGAGTGGGCGATGCTCGAGGTGGGCATCACGAGGCTGCACCCCGAGTTGACGACGCTCGTCGGTCGGCTGCGTTACCGCACGAGTTACGGCCAGAACGTCCTCGACCACCTCGTGGAGGCCGCCCACATCGCTGGGATGCTCGCCTCCGAGCTCGGAATCGACGGAACCGAGGCGAAGCGGGCTGCCTTCCTCCACGACATCGGGAAGGCTGTGAGCCACGAGGTCGGCGGTTCACACGCCATCATCGGTGCCGAGATCGCCCGTCGGTTCGACGAGGATGCCGCGATCGTCCATGCGATCGAGGCACATCACAACGAGGTGGAGCCACGCACGCTCACGGCCGTGCTGGTCCAGGCGGCGGATGCTGTTTCGGCTGCCCGTCCTGGCGCCCGTCGGGAGGCACTCGAGGCCTATGTGCGAAGGCTCGAACGACTCGAGGAGATCGCACAGGGGTTCGACGGTGTCGAGAAGGTGTTCGCCCTCCAGGCGGGCCGCGAGGTCCGGGTCGTCGTGGATCCCGGATCCCTCGACGATGTGGGGGCAAAGGACCTCGCGCGGCGGATCGCGAAGAAGCTCGAGGACGATCTGCAATACCCCGGCCAGATCGAGATCACGGTGATTCGCGAGTACCGGGCGAAGGACTACGCCCGCTAGGCAGGCGAGCCATGTCGAACGTCACCGAGATCGGTATGCCGGGAGTCAAGGAGGTCCGCGCGCCGACTCGGTCGGGCCAGCGCTACTTCGTGCGGACCTTCGGATGCCAGATGAACGAGCACGACTCCGAGCGGATCTCGGGGCTCCTCGAGTCCGATGGGATGGTTCCAGCCGATTCGGCGGAGAGTGCCGACCTGATCGTGCTGAACACCTGCACGATCCGTGAGAACGCCGACACACGTCTGTACGGATACCTCGGATCCCTGAAGAAGGCGAAGACGGCAAACCCGAACCTCCGGATCGCCGTGGGGGGCTGCTCGGCGCAGAAGGAACGGGACCAGATCCGGGAACGGGCGGGTTGGGTGGACGTCGTGTTCGGCACCCACAACGTCCACAGGGTCGTCGACCTCCTCGATCACGCCGACGAGTGGGGTCCCGTCACCGAGATATGGGACGAAACTCGGTCGGTCGACGACATACCGAGCGGCCTTCCGGTTCAGCGCGAGTCGAGCCACTCCGCCTGGGTGACCATCACGATCGGCTGCAACAACTCGTGCACGTTCTGCATCGTTCCCATCGTGCGGGGCCAGGAGATCTCGAGGCGCCCAGGGGACATCATCCGGGAGATCGAACGGCTCGCTGTCGACGGTGTGAGGGAGGTCACACTGCTCGGGCAGAACGTGAACTCCTACGGACGCGACCTCGACCTCAACGGCCGCAAGCCCCTCTTCGCGGATCTGCTGAGACGGGTCGGAGCCGTCGATGGCATCGAGCGGATCCGCTTTACGAGCCCCCATCCAAAGGACTTCCGGGAGGACGTCGCGCGGGCGATGGCCGAGACACCGGCTGTGTGCGAGCAGATCCACTTCCCGCTCCAGTCCGGCTCGGATCGGATCCTCGCTGCGATGCATCGCGGCTACACAGCCGAGCGCTTCGTCCAGCGGCTCGAGATGATGCGTGGCATCGTCGACGACCTTGCCGCATCGACCGACGTCATCGTTGGATTCCCCGGGGAGGAGGAGGCGGACTTCGAAGCGACCCTCGAGGTCATGGCGGAGGCCCGGTTCGACAACGCCTTCATGTTCCAGTTCTCGCCCCGTCCCGGAACGCCCGCAGCAACAATGGACGGCCGGGTTCCGGGGGAGGTGGTCCAGGAACGGTTCGATCGCCTCGTGGCACTCCAGAACGAGATCACGTTCGCGCGAAATCGCGAGAGGGCGGGAAGGGTGGAGGAGG